>CAZVHN010000208.1:0-8049 GCA_964626895.1 uncultured Chloracidobacterium sp.
AACCGCATGGAGTCGAACGAGAGTTTTGGCAAGATTGTCTTGCTGATTGAATAAGAATAAAACAGCCGCGAGCAGTATCGAATCGATACCTACTCGCAGCTTCACATTTGTTGAATCTGCCTCTAGGTACAGAATCAGCCACAGATTTACACGGATAAACGCGGATCTGAAAACCAGAAAAACCCTATGCGGAGACGGACCCACCGCTCAGGCTGCAACGAGACAAATATCGGCTCTTTTCGGCCCTGGACATTCCTGAGGGAAAGCATTTTGATTTGTTCTGATCCGCGTTTATCAGTGGAAATATGTGGCTAATTCTGCATCAGTGCTGGCGGAAAGCTATTCGGTTCGTGCCTTGGCGCGTTTGGCTGCCTGCGCAAGTTCACGGGCACGAGGCAACGCATCTACAGCCCTGGCAATCTGCGGATCGGTCTCGTTGAGGACCTGCAGAGCCGCCATCATTCCGTAAGCGGCGGTTGCCAGCTCAAATCGGAGTTGCCTCTCTACGAAAGGACGAGCGCGCTCCAATTGCTCCGGCGTAGCTTTGAACTCCGGCTTGCCGGCGACAAAGCGCTTCAGTTCTTTGAACAGAGCATCCGTGACCGGGAAGTCTGTGGCTTTCAGGTCGTGCCTAAACTCGATCGGCTTTTGGACTTTGTAGGCCTCAAAACCGGGCACGCGACCGGTAGCAAGTTCAAGCACAAAGGCAAAGATCGAATCCGCCAGCTTTGCTTCGGCGGGAGTAATCTTCGTGGGCTTGGCGACCTCGTCAGGCGCGATGCCTCCCCCACCGTAGACGGCGCGACCTCCATCAGTGCGGCTTTCAGGCCCCACCGGAGCCGCCTTTTGGCCATCCGCTCCCTGAGACTTCTCGTTGGCAATTCCCCCCTGGGTGTAGTAGTCGTAGACGCCACCGGTAGAGTAGTCGCGCTGAATCAGCCGGCCCGAAGGCATAAAGTATTTCGCGATAGTCAGTAGTAGCGCGGAGTCGTATTCAAGCTGAATCGGCAACTGCACAATCCCTTTGCCGAACGTGTTTTCACCGACAATCAGCGCCCGATCGTGATCTTGCAACGCGCCCGCCACAATTTCCGCGGCCGAAGCTGAATCACCATTAACCAACACTACCAGAGGCGTCTGATCCGGCGAGTCATTCACGGCCGTAAAGGGTTCGGTGCTGCCTCTGATTCTTCCAACTTGCCTGACTATTAGCTGGCCGCGCTGCAGGAAGGTGTTGGCAACGCGCACGGCCTGAATCAAGAGGCCGCCACGATTTCCACGCAAATCCAGGATCAGCATGTTCATTCCTTTTGAATGTAGATCCTGGAGTGCTTCTTGAAACTCGTCAGACGTTGTCTGATTGAATCCGCCGGTCATTGCCACATAACCAACGCCGGGCCTGACTAGATAGGCTTGCGGAATCGATGGTAGAGGCACGGCATCGCGCGTGATGGTTACCGTCTCGTTCTGTCGTGAAGCTGCGTGTTCAACCGTGACCTTTACCGTCGTGCCGCGTGGACCCAGCAAAAACTTTCGCACCTCGGGATAGGTCTTGCCTTTCATCGACTTCCCATCGACCTCGAGAATCCGGTCACCGAAGCGCAGCCCGGCGCGGGCGGCGGGTGCATCTTCAAAGGTGGCGCGAATGTAGGTGTTGACTAGATCGCCCTGACGTAGATCGCCGATGGTCGCTCCAATGCCGAAGTACTCCGAGCGTTGTTCGGTCCTGAACGAAGCGTATTCAACCGGATCGAAATAGGTTGAATGCGGATCGAGCACGTTCAGCATGCCGTTGATGGATGACTTGAAGATGGAGTTGTAATCCACTTTCTTTCCGTCAATGTAATTAGCCTGAATTACGGAAAGGGCCTCACCGAGGTCAGTTCTAATCATCGTAGGTGAGACGACGGATTTGTTTTTGGGGGTGTTGACGCCGGGTGCCGGACGCTCGGGATTGTTGCGTCGAGCCGACGGGTTTTGCTGGGCAAAGATGATTACGGGGAGTGACAGGGCAACAGCCAGAAATAAAATGCCAGGCAAAAAAGATCTTCTAATCACACAACCCTCCTAAAGTTCTGTTCGCTCCACGAATTTTGTATTTTCACCCGGCTGACCGCGTTTGGTCGGCAAAAGCGGGCTGCCAGAATAGCACGAACAACCAAAGGCTTTAAAATATACGCCGCCACCGCCGGCGAAGTTCATCGCCTCCCGTCGAGGCCCCCAGCGCCGCGCGCCCGCGACGATGTTGTCGGAAAAGGGAAATGCGCACTTCTTGGTTCGAAAGCCTTCCAGCTTCAGCCGATTAGTGATTCAACCCTCGAGAAACGTTGCCCCCCGGCCCCAGGGTCGGATATGAAAGAAAAACCAGTAGTGGGTCAGTTTGAGCTTCGGGTATCCGATTCACTGTGTTTTCGAATCCTGAAGGGATTTAAGTCAATAGCCGTGGGCGAGCCTTGCGACGCCCACGGAGGATCGGTGAAAAGATTTCCTGACCCTGGAAGGGTCAAACAGTGCCCCGAAAATGTGACCCTTTCAGGGTCAGTCAATCTCCTTTCGCCTAGCCGTGGGCGTCGCGCAACGCTCGCCCACGGCTATTGACTGACATCCCTCCGGGATGATCTGCCGAAACCCAAACTGAATCCACCCACAGGATCCTGACGCATTTTTTCGTGACAAAACAGTCCCGTGTTGTGCACTATGAAGCACCAATAGCAACAATTTACTAGGCAATGGTCTCAACTTATGGGGAGGATTGAGAATGGCTAAACAACTGCAACGGGATCGGCTTTTCTCGTTTGCCACGAATCATAGGGAAGAATACGAAGAGCTGCTGCGCCAGTTTGTTGAGACACCTACCGTGTCTGTCGACCCAGCTCACGCGGAAGACATCCGCAAAGGCGTTGACCTGACGGTGGAAACGCTGCGCCGTTTTGGCGGCAAGGCCGATGTCTATACGATTAATAAGGGTAATCCAGTAGTCCATGGTGTCTTCGGGGAGGATAAAAACCGGCCCACTGTCACCGTATACAACCACATCGATGTTCAGCCTGCGTCAAAGGAAACTGAGCCTTGGGAAACGGAACCGTTTGTGATGACCAAAAAAGGCGATAGCTATTTCGGCCGTGGCACAACTGACGACAAAGGCCCCGCCCTGGCGGCTTTGTTTGGCGCACGTGCCGCGATCGAGGCGGGTGTGCCAATCAACATTCGTTTCCTATGGGAGTTTGAAGAAGAGATCGGTTCGCCGAATTTCGAAAAGATCATTTCCAACGCTGCTTCAGATCTGCGTACCGAATCCGTGGTCGTGTCCGACACGGTCTGGGTCTCAAGGCAGCGTCCGGCGAACTCTGCTGGGCTGCGCGGCTTGATGGGGTTCCTGCTTGTCCTGGAAACGGCAACGGTCGATGCGCATTCAGGGGAAGTGGGCGGCGCCGCGAGAAACCCGCTCGGCGAGCTGATGAAACTCGTCTGCGATCTTTACGATCCGATCACCGGCAGGGTGAAGATAAAGGGTTTCTACGACGACGTCATTCCGCCGTCTCGGAAGGAACTTCGCGATTGGTCCAACTCAGGCTTTTCCGCGAAAGGCTTTAAGAAGGCGCACAAACTCAAGTCAATGCGCGCGCAAGATGATTTGGACGTAATGAAACGTATTTGGGGCATGCCAACATTTGAAGTGCACGGAATAGCAGGCGGCTACCAGGGGCCCGGAGTGAAGTCGATTGTGCCGCCGCGCGGCGAAGTAAAAGCCTCGTGCCGTCTTGTCCCTGGCCAGAATCCCAAGAAGATTGCGCGGTTGCTGAAGGCCGCTGTTAAAGCGAGCAATCCGGATGTCCAGATTCACTTCGAGTCGATGGCTCCGGCATTCCAGACTTCGGTGGAAGGTCCACTGCCGGACGCACTAAAGCGAGCGGTGAAGTTTGCGTTCAAGCGGGACGCTGTGTTCGTTCGCGATGGCGGCACCATCGGCGCGATGACCAGCATTGAAAAAGTCCTCCGGTGCCCGATCATGTTTCTGGGTCTGTCGTTGCCTGAGCACGGTTATCATGCGCCAAACGAGAATTTCGACTGGCAACAGGCTTCGGGAGGCATGGTGGCTTTTGCGAAATACTTTGAGGAGGTTTCCAACCTGCCTAGGTAGAGATGAAGCGCGGGCATCTTGCCGGCATCACGCCGCAGGCGTGAGAGGGCTCGTCCGAGAGAATTGCAAGCGCGGAGTCATTCGCTGCGCTCATTGCGGGCAGGATGCCCGCGCTCCATCAAATCAACCACGCCAGGCGCTCTTCATTCAGGGGTTGGAATCCCAGCCGCTCATAAAACGCGCGCGCTTCCGGGTTCTGAAGATGCACGGCCACGTCGATGCGCGTTACGGACTCTTTGGTCAGCTGTTCCTTGAGCGTTTTTATCAATACTGTGCCGATGCCTTCTCCGCGACGATCTGCTTTGACCGACACGTCATCCAGTTTTGCTACCATTGCTCCCATCGACGTGGAGACGGCGTAGCAAACCACGCAGGTGCCAGCGACGCCGTCATCGTCGTAAGCCATCCAGACGAACCCCAGATCCGGATGTTCGAGAAACAGGTAGAGCGCGTCATTTAATCCCTGGATTCCGCGATCTCCATAGGCCTGGCTGCTGGCGCGATAGTGTTCGTCTTCGCTGAGAAACGCACTCAGCATGTTGAAGGCGTCCGAGACATCAGGGGCGGTCATCTTGCGGCAGGTGATCAAATAAAAAACTCCTCTCGTCTGGCTTCTAGTTGCTTCTTATCATGCCATAGGATGCTCCGGGTGTTATAATCCCGCCGTTCCACTCCAGGCAAGTAATTCCACCTTAAAGAGAATCGAGGTTAGAAGCCATGAAGAAGATCTTCTTAGCTACTCTGGCGCTGATTATTGGGGCCTCGTCATTCGCGTTCGGCCGCGAAGCGAGACTCGTGCGTTATCCGCACTACCATGATGGGCGAATCGTTTTCAGCTATCTCGGCGACATCTGGACGGCCAACGAGAATGGCCAGAACGTCCAGCGCCTGACCGTCAATCGGGCGCGGGATGTCTATGGGCGCTTCTCTCCAGACGGGAGGTGGATCGCTTTCTCCAGCGAACGTAACGGCAACCTCGACGTTTTCATCATTCCGTCCGAGGGTGGTGCGGCGAGGCAGTTGACCTTCCACTCATCCGACGACACCGTGCTTGGTTGGCGCCCTGACTCACGCGCCGTGCTCTTCAGCGCCAACCGTGGCGAAGACTTTACGCCGCAACTCTATCTGGTAAGCGTTGAAGGTGGAATGCCGACGAAGGCCGGCACGGATATGGGCGTGCAAGCCGCCTATTCGCCCGATGGCCGCCGGTTGGCCTACACCCCGAAGTCGCAGGTTTACTGGCGCAAGTACTATCGCGGCGCCGCTCAGAGCGACATCGTGGTGATGGACGTGGCCGCGAAGCGGTTCACTCAGTTAACCGATTTTGATGGACACGATTCGTGGCCGATGTGGGGACACGATGGAGCGATTTATTTTGTCAGCGATCGTGAAGGCAATGGCCTGACGAATATCTGGCGCATCCCCGATAGGGGCGGCAAGGCGGATCGGGTCACATCGTTCAAGAGTGGCGACGTGCGCTGGCCGGCAGTTAGCGCTGATGGGCGGGTGATCGTCTTTGAGCACGACTTCGGCCTCTGGAAACTCGACCTGAACAACAGGAAGGCTACTCCAATCACGCTCAACATAGCTGCCGAGACCCAGGAGAATCTCTCCGAAGTTCAGACTTTCAACTCCCAGGCAGACGATTATGATCTCGCGCCGTCTTCGCGACGAGTGGCGTTGTCGATTCACGGCGAGATTTTTACCGTGCCGGTGGAAGAAGGCGACCTGAAACAGGTAACCGATGGTCCGGCTCGTGATCGGTCGGTCGGCTACGCGCCCGACGGCAAATCACTTTCCTTTGTCTCTGACCGCAGCGGCCGGGAAGAGCTGTATGTTACGTCCATGGACGGGGCCGGTGAAGCGAGACAGATCACGGATATTGACACGCTGAAGTTTGGCTACAACTGGTCTCCTGATGCGAAAGAAATTGCCTTCACCGCTTCGGATGGCAAACTGCGCAAAGTCGACGCCAACACAAAACAAGTTACGGTGCTGGATTCCTCGAATTATGGAAACATCGGTACGCCCGTCTGGTCGCCTGACGGCAAGTGGATCGCTTATTCGAAGTCTGACGTCACCCGCACCTCCGATATTTACGTGATTGCTTCCTCCGGCGCGGAGAAGGAACCACACAAACTGACCTTTGATTCAAACTCCGACACGAATCCAAGGTTTGCCCCCGACGGGCGTAAACTCTTCTTTCAAAGGATTGAAGCCTCCGGCGGAGCCACTCCAAACTCGGTTCAGATCTATTCCGTGGCGCTTGAGCGTCTGGATCGCGACCCCGATGATCCGGAAGAACGAACCGAGCCGGAGGCGTCTGCCCCCGGGGCCGGAGAAGCAGGCGCTGAAGGTGCACCGCCGCCGCGCCGTGGGCCAGCAGAGCGACGTCAGCCGCCAAGAGAAATCAAGATGGATTGGGCGGGTCTGAAGCGTCGCACACGGCAGATCACCCGCATGCCGTTCCCTATTTTTAGCTACACCGTTGCGCCCGATAGTCGCACCATCGTTTTCGTCACCAGTGAACCCGCCGGTCCAGCCAGCGTGCCGGTGATCTATTCCGTTCAGGACGATGGTAAACGACTGACGCGCATCACCTCCGGGCAACCGCCGAGTGAAGAAGGCGGACCGGGCGGACCAGGCGGAGGGTTTGGCGGCGGGATTTCAGCATTAAATATCTCACGCGACGGTCGAACCCTTTTCTTCACCGAGCGAGACGGCATCTATTCAGTGCCACTTCCGGCATCGCCTCCACCCGGTTCGGCAGCCGCTGCAGCAGCCGCCTCCGTGGCATCAGGCGCTGGGCGCGGAGAAGGAACACGCCGCCGGATCAATTTCAACGTGAAAGTTCGCGTCGATCGGCCGGCCGAATGGGCGGAGATGTTTGACGACGCCTGGCGGACAATGAAGTATCGATTCTATGACCCGCAAATGCACGGCATCGACTGGGATGCGGCGCGTGCAAAGTACAAACCCTTAGTAGACTTCGTGGGCGACCGCCAGGAGTTGCTCAACATCATCAACGAAATGATCGGCGAATTGAATGCGTCGCACACCGGCGCAGCCCCTCCTCCGCGTGGAGCTGCAAGTGGCGTATCAACTGGTCATCTCGGCGTGGAGTTGGAGTCAGACAGCGCCGCGGGGCGCTATCGGGTAACCCACGTTTACGAAGACGGTCCTGCCGACAAGGATTGGGTTCGAGTCAGCGTTGGGGATTATCTGATCGCCATCAACGGCAAGCCGGTCCGCGGCGGCGAAAACTACTGGCAGTTGCTGAACAATCGGCTCAACCGCAAGAGTGAGGTCACTTTCAATAACAAGCCTGGCGAAGAAGGGGCCTGGCAAACTCGAATCGAAACCATTGCTTCCAATGCCTACAGCCAATTGCGCTACGATCGTTGGGTGAAAGAGCGCCGCAAGAAGGTGGATGAACTTTCGGGCGGGCGCATTGGCTATCTTCACATTCAAGCGATGAACCAACCGTCCCTCAGGAAGTTTGAGAAGGAGATTCGCGAGTTTCGCAACAAGGAAGCCCTGGTCATCGACCAGCGCTGGAACGGCGGCGGCAATATCGAGCAGGAGTTGCTGGCGATTTTGGTCCAACGGCAATACCAGATCTGGCAACCGCGCGGCACGGAACCTGCTGGGAGGCCATTTGCCGGTTTCTTCGGACCGAAAATCGTGTTGCAAAACTGGCGCTCAGCATCGAACGCCGAGATGTTTCCTGCGGGGTTCCGCGCGCTGGGACTGGGCAAAGTAGTCGGCACACCAACGGCGGGGGCGGTAATAGGAACGGGCAGCTATAGTTTGATCGACGGCTCGACCGTGCGCACCCCGGGCGTAGGGGTTTTCCTCGCTGATCCAAAACGCACGAACATGGAAAACTTTGGCGTGCAGCCGGACAT
>CAZVHN010000209.1:0-3347 GCA_964626895.1 uncultured Chloracidobacterium sp.
GGCAGCTGATAGTAACCAACTTCCTGTTGCTGTTCGAGACTGCGCGCTTCAAGGGGATGATTTCGGCCTTACCTATGAAAATGGATCGATCTTTCGATTTTTGAATCGATGGCACTTCTGTTGAGGAGCTTGCGACCGAGGGCAAATAAAGAAACCCTCATGCCTGCCGCAATTTAGTGGGAAAGGGCTTGACGCAAAATTTTCTGGTTATATACTTGCGTCGCTTCAAAGGCAGTAGCTTCAATCCGGGGGCACTTGACTTAGATTGGGTAGCTGCGTCGATTCTTTGAAGAAGTACCAACCACGGCAGCCAGCTACTACCTTTACCGTATTTCAAAACTATCCGTCTGGATCGTATGCCTGCGAAAACAAGTTTGAGTATTTCGCCCAGCCCACATTAGGAGGACGTCCATGCCGAAATTTAAGCGCCTGATTCCTGCTTTGTTTGTGCTTCTAACAATCACGGTGGCCGTAGCGAGCGCCCAGACCGGGACTTCTCGCATTGGAGGTCGCGTCGTTGATGCGAAACAAGACTCCGTCGCCGGAGCCACTGTCACCGTAACCAATGAAGCTACGGGAGTGTCCCACACGCAGACAACAACAGAAGCCGGTGTCTATTCATTCGATTCATTACCCGTCGGAACGTACACCGTTACTGTCGAGCAGGCTGGTTTTAAGAAGTTTCAGAAGACCGGGAACCAACTGGCAGTTAACACTCCATTGACGGTGGACGCAGCGATGGAGGTAGGTCAGGTTTCAGAGGTGGTCATAGTTCAGGGCGGGACGGAGCAACTCCAGACTGCCAACGCGACCATCGGGAACGTTGTGGAGCAGAGGGCTATCGAAGCTCTACCGCTGAATGGCCGCAATCCGCTCACGCTTCTCCTGCTTGAGCCGGGGGTTGTTCAGCGATCCGCTGGAGCGGCCGGGTCGGGCGTACATGTCAACGGCGCTCGCGATCGAGCTTATAACGTCACGATCGACGGCATCGAAGCTAATGAGTCATCAGTTCCTAACCCGGTTAGCAACCTCTATCGCATAAATCCTGACAATGTTCAGGAATTCAAAGTCACAACAAACAACGCGACGGCGGAAGAGGGACGTAATAGCGGGGCATCGATTTCGATTGCTACGCGAAGCGGCACGAGCGATTTTCACGGAACCGCCTTCTTTTTCCTGCGCAATGAGGCACTTAACTCCAATGAGTTTTTCTCGAATGCCCAGAACACGCCGAAGCCGATGATTAGAATGGGTCAGTATGGGTTCGAAATGGGAGGTCCGATCAGGAAAAACAAAACGTTCTTCTTTGGCAGCTATCAGGCAAACCGAATTGACTTCACGCAGCCGATCGATCAGACATTCGGTATACCAATTGTTTACACGGCTGAGGCGCGTAACGGGGTTTTCCGCTATTTCGTGCCGGATCCGGCAAACCCGCTCGTGATAGGTACCACTACAATCACGCGCAACTCAACGCTGCTGGTGAATCCGGCCACGGGCGCATTGAATGTTCCGCTTTGCGCGACGCCCACCTCGCTTCGCTGCGTTCGAACTTACGACACCCGCAGTGGCACTAATAACTCGCAGGGAAGGCCGCTCGATTCCACGGTGGCATCAATCTTGACTCCGCTGCCGTCACCAAACAACTTTACATCCGGCGATGGTCTCAACACTGCTGCCTTCTTGTGGAATCCACCGACACAGGTCAGAGGTCCGGCTTACGCGGCGCGTATCGATCATAACTTCAACGAGAACAACAGCATCTTTGGGCGCTATCTATTTTCCGACTACAACACTCTCAAAGGCGATCCTCTGAACGGTAGGCCGCAGGTCTATCCCAACGGACCGCCGCTGGGCGAGGTGTTCCGCCGCACATCCAATCTGGCGCTTAGTTATCGCAGGGTAATCTCACCACGCGTTGTCAACGAATTCACGGCCGGGTACGCAAGGTTCGGTTTCCTTTTCAGTCAGGGTGAGGCGAACCCCGCATGGCCGGACGTGCCGCCCTATGATTTCAACAACGTGAGTGAGTCTTACATCAACACGCCCCGAACAGCGCGCTGGGTTACTACTCCACAACTGCTGGATAACTTGAGCATCGTTCATGGCTCTCACATTTTCCGCGGCGGCTTCAATTTCCGCTTCTATCGGCACGTCGACCAACGCGGTCAGCCGGGTGGTATAAACGTCACACCTTCTGTGACGTTCGCCTCAGGAAACCGCAACCCGTTTTCCTCCGACGGCTTCGCCACCGCACGTGGTATCAATTCCACGGACGCTACCACGCTGGGCAATCTCATCAACAACCTATATGGGCTGCCTGCGCGAATTTCGCAAACATTCCTCGGGAACCTCTCACAAAACGCTTTCTTGCCGTTCAGGACAGGTGACAACATTACCTTGTATGCAGAGAAGCATAACTTGGATCAATACAACTTCTACTTTCAGGATGAATGGAAAGCTCGTGCGAATCTAACTCTGAACTATGGCGCGCGGTGGGAAATCAACCCGCCCGGCAATACATCACCCGAGGACAGCGTATTTGTCGCCAGCACACCGATAGCGGGCACGCCTCTACCCGCAACGCCGGCAGTGAATCAACCAGGCGCGGTAAGCTTTGTCGGGGCCAAACGCTGGTACGAAGGCTCTTTCAACGGTGCTATTGGGCCACGCCTCGGTCTGGCCTACAGCCCTGATTTCAAATCGGGCTTTTTGCGTAGTCTTTTCGGAGACAGCAGCCAAAGCGTTATTCGTGTTGGTTATGGCATTGCGTTCGACACCATTTCCTCATTTCAGATTACGGCAGCCGCTGGAAGAATTCCCGGCCTAGTGCAAAGCTGTACCACAACGTTCCCGTTTACCACGATTACGGCGGGATGCGTCAACTCGCCGAATGTGAATCAAACAGTCGCCGGTGGCTTCCCGACCCAACTGCCGGCCCCTTCGGTCCAGCCATCGACATTGTTGACGCCACCTCAGCAGTTAAGAACGAATGCCCCGCCGGTCACGGTCTTCGCACCGAGGATGCAGTTGCCTACGGTTCACCAGTGGAACCTTGGCTTCCAACGCGAGCTGCCCGGTGGTTTCGTAATGCAGGCTGCTTACATTGGACGCCGCGGTACCCATCTCTTCATGGCGTACGACATCAATCAGATCAACGCTACCGCCATCGTTCCGTCCTTCCTGATAATGCAGCAGAATCGGGACAGAGGATGCACTCCGCTAGGTACCGGCTGTCCCACAGGAGTAACGGGCGTGACACCGCCACTCTTCTCGCAGCTGCAAACACAAGGGGGGCTCACCGCGGGGGCGGCAACAACGTTCATAAATTCAACCACGACGCAGGG
>CAZVHN010000210.1:0-6253 GCA_964626895.1 uncultured Chloracidobacterium sp.
GCGCGCACGCCCGCTTCGCCCGCGGCCAGCGCTACAGCCTGAGCATGATTTCCGGAGGAGAAGGCCACCACGCCACGTCGTTTTTCTCCCTCAGTTAACGAAAGGATCTTGTTGGTGGCCCCGCGGATCTTGAATGCCCCCGCGCGTTGGAAATTCTCACATTTGAAGAAGACCTGTCTGCGCGACGCTTCATCGAATGAGCGCGACGTAATTACGGGTGTGCGGTGGATCCGTGGGCGAAGCCGTTCGTGAGCTTCTTTGATTAATCCGATTGATAACATGCGTGCAGTTTAACCGCCCAGACGCCAAGAGCGCCAAGCGCACCAAGAAGCAAGGTAGTCGGCAATGGAGGGCGTACGTTAATTTGCAGGTCAGGAAGGCGGACCCTGTCCCCGCTCTTACGACAAAAACAAGAATTGCTTTAACAACTCAGTTCATTCTCAGTTTGCTGAGTGGCTTTCAAGCTTGAGGCGGGACAGGGTCCGGCTTCCTGACCTGCAAGTTACCGCGGCTTGAGCCGTCTTTTTGGGATCGCTAAGTTTTCACACAATCTCTTTAGCCAGGGGTGAGAGCGATTCCGTCTCAAACACATCGACGAAGTTCTTTATGATGGAATCCTCAACGGCACTCATCTCCACTTCATGGCCCATTAGCTCCTGCATCGACGTAACCGGCTCGCCTTCACAGGCGATGATCAGGTCGAAGAAACTCAGATCGGTATTCACATTGAGAGCAAAGCCGTGCGTCGTGACCCAGCGGGCAATATGTACGCCGATGGCCGCGACCTTCCCGCTCTGAGTGTGCACGCCTGTCAAGCCTTTGATCGGAAAAGCGTCGAGGTGAAAGTCGGCCATAGTGCGGATCAAGACCTCTTCGAGATCGCGAACGTAACGATGCACATCTTCGCGCTCGGGGCTGAGGTTGATAATTGGGTAGCCCACAATCTGACCCAGCCCGTGATAGGTAATCTTGCCGCCCCGATTGGTTTCAAACACTGTAACGCCGCGGGCCGCCAGAGATTCCGGCGGCATCAGAATCCCGGCGTTATCCCCGCGTCTCCCAATTGTCAGTGTGTGAGGATGTTCGAGCAATAACAACGTGTCGGGTTGTTTGCCTGTCTGCACCGCGCGTTCTGTTTCTTTCTGCAGCGCTAAAGCAGCTTCGTAATCCACGCGGCCCAAGCGCTGAACCAGTAATTCCTTTTCTTTCATAACCTGTTGCGCCATTCTAACGTGGTTCAATTTGAAGGCGAAGTTCCAGGAAATATGATTTCGGTAAGAGGCCCCCACGGTGAGTCATTCAACTAGCGCCTCCGCGCTAGTTGAATCTCTCTCGCCTGGACTTGACTGGGTTCGATCCGCAGAATATTTTTGCTTCACGACAATCAGAAACGCCCCTGGGCCAGGAGAAAACCATTTTGAAACGCATGACAGCTCTTTTGATCGCCACCATCATCCTCTCCCCCGCAACCGCGTTCTCCCAGACAAGAAAACGAACTACCAGGCCAACAACTCGCGTAACCAGGACTACCAAACCTTCGAATGCTGAGCAGGCAGGCGCAACTCGCGTCGCGGACCAGATCAAGAACCTGACTCGCTTTCTCTACCTTTTAGGTGGTGTTTCCAAGGGGATAGAAGCGGTCGACGATGCCGCCCGGCGCAACGAAGCCTCTCCCGCCGTCGTGGAGCAAGCAAAGAGAAACAAGGACACGGTCAGAACGAGTATTCAAAGCGTCCGCGAGGGTTTGGACGCCTTGGAGATCCACTTCCGCACCACCCCAGACCTGCAACGCTATTACATCAAACTCGCGGGAGTGGCGGCGGGCGCCGCAACTGCTGAGGAGCAGGCAGCAGCCAATCAATTCGATCGCGCTGGACGAAGCTTGCTTGAGGTCGTGAATCGGCTCACTGATGTGCTACTGGAAATGCGTTAGGAATTTCGAATTTCGGATTGCGGCTTTCGAAATTGGGGAAGGCCGCGGATTTACGCGGACGCGGGGGCTTCGTTCTCGCCGGAGTCCTAATGCTCCATTTTGGGCTCGAAGGAGTTTAGAAACCTGTGCACATCCGCATCTGAGACTTTACCTGGCACGGCGACTACTACCAGTTGATAGAGTCTGGCGTTGACCAAAAAGATTCGGGAACTATAGAGGCCGCGATCGGACGAAGCCTGAAACTCGCGGCCAGGGTAGCCTTTGTGCGATATGTTTGAGCTACCGGTCAACGTCCCGTTGATACCATCGATCACGCCCTTGCGCACTTTATCCAAAAGACTCTTTGACTTTGAGGTGTTTGGCGGAAAATCCGCATAGCTAACGCCGAAAACCGCGAATTGGGTAAGCGCTAGAAAGACATTATTAACGAGCTTCCCGCCCCCAATCTCAAGCCCCTGCTCCGTGACTCTTGGCTCCGCGGGCATCAAGACACCGAAACGTCCTGCCTCCGAGGAGTAGCTAATCCACTCGCCGGGAGCGGGAATAATTTGCGCCGACGGCGGTAGTGCTTGCGTTTGGCGTAGCAAAACCCAAGTCCACGTGTAGCCCTCCTTATTGAAGGAATTCCCGCCCATGCGGTTGCCTTCAATCGTTCCCCGCCAGGTCGAAAAGCCATCATGCATCTCGAGGAGAATATCGCGCCCGTTCTGTTGCCAGGTGCCGTTTTCGAAGACGGTGCCTCGCCAACGCCACCTCAGTTTATTTCCCGTTAGAAACTCGAACTCGTAGGCGTAGTCCTGGAACCTACCGGCGGAATCGGGAGCATTAACGATCCCCGCCCAGGATGTTCCGGTAACGCTGGAAACGGGAACGGATTCACTTACTTGAGCGTGAGCGAGGCAGGAAAGGCAAAGCGTCAGGAGTAAGATGGCCGCGAAACGCATCATGGAAACTCCGTTGCACCCCAACATTGCAGGCGTGTCCCTCCGTGGGCACCATGCTATCCGCAGATTACGCAGATTTTACAAACTAGAAGAAACAGACTGGCTACAAGGTTTTTTTGACTTGGTCGTCTTACTGCCTAAAGGTTTCTGCGAAATCTGTGTAATCTGCGGATAGCGTGTGGGCGCCCGCGGCATCGCTATTTCTGTTTTGGATAATAACCTTGCCTGGCGCGGACACGGAACTCGGGGTGAGTGGGCACTGCGACTTTAATGCTGCGAAACTGTCCAGCGGGCGTTTGAGAGTTTGAGTAGTACAGCAAGAGATACTGGCCGCGAAGTTCGGCCGCGACCTCACTAAACACTCGTTCAAGATCCATTTCGGAGTCAGGTATGAAGGCAGTACCGCCGGTTGACTCGGCAATCGCGCGCATCGCGTTTTGTGCGCGCGTGCTGGGCAGATTGAGGTAAATAGACCTGCCTCCGGGATTAATGGAGTAAAAAGCCGCGTCGGCCTGCTGCACGGCCTTCTGCACGTCGAGCACAGCACGTTCGCGCCGCGCCTCGAGACTTCTTTTTGCCGCCGCGGGAGTGACCTCCCCGCGTTGACCGGCGCGCACTTCAGCGATGGTCATCTCCCTAAGCAGAATGCTGAAGTTGTCGTCACCATCCGAGATGACCACAATCACGCGGCGATGCCGCTCGGCTGAATGTTCGATCAAGTATTTTGCTGCGGCCGAGACAGTGTCATAAAAAGCTGTAGGTACTGGAGACGTCGCCGCCGGAATTGTCTGCAACTTCGCAGCGGCAACTTCCGCGGGCGCGAAAGGCGAGACCAGGAGCGGTTGCTCACCGATTGTAAAAACTGCGGCCCTGTCCGAAGGCTTCATGACTTGTCTCAAGAAGCTCGCGGCTGCCTTCTGTTGAAATGCGAAGAATCCCTTCTGACTCACACTGCTGGAAATATCAAACAGGAGAACGATGTCCAGAGGCACCTGATCGGGATTTCCTAACTCGGTAATCTGCTGCTCGCGCCCTTGTTCTTCAAGACGAAAATCGGCAATCGGCAACCCGGTTACTGCTTGCCCTTTCGCATCAACAACAGAAACCGGAACCATTACCAGGTTTGAAGTCGTGCGGATGACCTCAAAGTCTTCATCCTTTGGCGCCGGCGGAGGCGTAGGCGTGGGGGTTGGCTTGGGCTTCGGCGGTGGTGGCGGTGGCGGCAGATCCTTAAGCGTTTGCCCGGAGGCCAAACTGGCATAGAAAAAAAGAGCCAGCACTGCCACAAGCAGTACTGGCCCCAAGTGTTTTCCCCAACTTCCGTGAATCTTCATCAAGCCATTGTCTCATGCCGCCGTTGCTGGCCTGGCATGTCCCTCAATACTCTTCGGCGGCCATGGCTACTAAGACCCGCGACAGACGATGAAGGTTGCATACCATGTCTACTGCTGTTAATTACCCGAACTCCGGGTCATCTTGGGCGTCGTCTGAATCAGGCCCTTGTTAACAAGCAGCTTCACTTCCACGCGGCGATTCTGAGCGCGCCCGTCGCGCGAATCATTCTCAGCTACCGGATTCGATTCTCCATAACCATAGGGAGTCACGATTCGGCGCAGCGGAATGCTGTGGTTCTCGATCAGGTAGCGAATCACCGTGTCCGCCCGGCGTTGGCTCAACGCGCGATTGCGGGCAACGCTGCCGGTTGCATCCGCAAACCCTGAAACTTCAATTACGTAGCCTTTGGAGTTCAGGGCTTTGGTGGCGACCTCATCAAGCTTAGCCTTCGAATCCTTCGAAAGCAGGCTACTACCGGTCTTGAAATTGACTGCGAGTACGGTCTGCGGTTCGTACTCATCAAGCGCTGAGATGCGATCGTTGGTTGCGTTCACGCCGGCCACTGCCGAATCGGCTGTCTCCTGTGCGGCCAAGGCGCCGCCCTTGGCTGTATTGGCAACAGCCGCGAGTTCGTCGAGTTGGCCGGAAAGACGTTGGGCGTTCTGCTCAACCTGGCTGAGCTTCGATTCGGTGGTGCTGGCCCGATCCTCGAGCGGCGCCGCGCGAGACTCAACCGCGCGCGCTACTCTCAAATCTGATTCATTGAATCTGACTTTGTCGGCCACCAACTCGCCTGACGCGTTGCCGCGTCCCTCAATTTCCAGGTTCAAACCGCGAAGAATCTGTGTCTGGGCATAGTTCGCGCCGCTGCGTAGAAACCCACCTTTTGCTTTGACGCTGGTTCTGTCGTCCAGACGCACAGTGGTGTCCACGCCATTTTTGTCGCGAACTGTGAACGTGTCCGAGTCGCGTCTCGTGACCACGCCTTTGATCTTCATTTTCTGGCCGCTGGCCACCGTGCGGGAGCCGACCGGGTCGGTAGTGTCTTGCGAGAGCGCCAGAGGGGCCGAGAAAATCAAGAGGCCCAGCACCAGCGCAAGCGAGGAAAACATTCTGAACTTCGGAATTACCATAAAACAAGTCTCCTTCTATCGAAAGTGGGTAGGCCCACAAACTTGTGAGCCGTGAAGTCGTCTAATTCTGACGACGAATTTTTGCCGTTCGTTGTCTGCGTTTAACGGCTCATTGGACATTTCTAGTCCTATGCCGACGCTAAGTCAAGACGTTTGCCAGTACCACTCACATTCATTATCTAATTGTCACTTGATCGCAATAACCGCTGCTTCTTACGCTGGACGCGGTGGCCCGCCAACATTGTTGGCGGGCCACCGCGCTTCCGGAATCAGGGTCTGGTTTGCCGGACTAGAGAGCGAAGTCGGCAGACTCCAACACCTCTTTGACGTAGGCAAGAAAACGCTCCGCGTCCGCACCATCTATCACGCGGTGATCAAAGCTGAGCGCGAAATAGGCCATCCACCGAATGGCAATATAATCGTCTCCGTCAGGCGAGGTGATTACCTTGGCCCGCTTTTCAATCTTTCCCAGACCCAGAATTGCGAGTTGAGGCTGGTTGATGATGGGAGTGCCAAACAGTCCTCCAAAAACTCCGGGATTGGTGATCGTGAAAGTGCCGCCAGCCACTTCATCCGGCTTTAATTGTTTCGTGCGGGCACGCTCGGCCAGATCGTTGGCTGCCCGAGCCAGGCCCGAGATCGAGAGATCGTCAGCCCGCTTAATCACGGGTACGATCAACCCCCCATCCAGGGCGACTGCCATCCCCAAATTGATATCGCGCTTGTAGATGATTTGATCGGCGCTGACTTGCGCGTTAAAAACGGGAAATTTGCGCAGCGCTTTGTTCACCGCCTGGAAGATGAACGGCATGAAGGTGAGCTTGGTACCGGTTCGCTCCAAAAACGAGTCCTTGTGCTGATCCCGCAGCTTGGCGACGGCCGTCATGTCGATTTCGTAAACAGTCGTG
>CAZVHN010000211.1:0-4031 GCA_964626895.1 uncultured Chloracidobacterium sp.
TCATTCCTGGAAATCGTTTACTGCAAAAGAAGCGAACAAGGTGTTGGGTCGCACCGCTGATTTTTGGCAGGCTGAGTCTTATGATCATTTGATTCGGGACGAAGCGGACTTCATTCATCAGGTCAGATATGTTCTGGAAAACCCCGAAAAAGCAGGTCTTAAAAACTGGAAATGGGTCGGAAGAGGTAAAAAACTCAGAAGGTGACCGCGTAAACGTGGCATGGGCATCTTGCCGGTGTAGGGTTAATTAATACAACCCTAAGCAGGTATTGATTAATTAAAAGTTGAGAGCCCACGCAAGCACTCACGGGCGGGACGCCCGTGCCACATCTGCGCTACCCTGTGTCGGTCTTATTTCCCCTATGGACCAGATAAAGATAGCTGATCTCGCTCGGCCCAAATTCAAGGCCAATCCCTATCCGTTCTACGCTCGTTTGCGTGCGGAGGCTCCGGTGTGCCGCACAAAGCTCCTCGGGCAACCCACCTGGCTCGTGACGCGTTATTCAGACGTGCTTTCGGCGCTCAAAGATGAGCGGCTCCTGAAGGATTGGCCTCCCACCACCAAGTGGATCCATCGACTGTCCGGACCCACCACGCGCAACATGCTGAACCAGGACGGCCCGGACCACACGAGGTTACGCACCTTGGTCCACAAGGCGTTCACGCCGCACCTGATCGAGCGATTGCGCCAGCGGATTCAAAACGTCTGTGACGAACTGCTGAACGAGCTGACAACGAACGGAAGGATGGAGCTGATGAGGGGATACGCGCTGCCGCTACCACTCACCGTCATTTCTGAGTTGCTGGGGATTCCGGCAGAAGATCGTAATCGCCTGCACTCGTTGTCGAGGAGCAGTCTCTCAGCCTCAAATCTCATCGGTGTGTTGCGTTCCCTGCCGGACCAAAGATTGCTGATCCGGCGCATTCGCAAGCTGATCGCCCAGCGCCGTCGTGACCCGCGCGACGATTTGATTACGGCGCTGGTTCAGGCAGAGGAGGCGGGCGATAAACTGAATGAACAGGAGCTGGTTGCCGCGATTGCCCTGCTCCTGATTGCGGGTTATGAAACAACGGTTAATCTGATTGGTAGTGGAGCACTGGCACTCATACAGAGCTCCCAGCAGCGGGAACACTTTCAGCAAAACCCGGCCCTCACGGGCTCAGCAATCGAAGAGCTACTGCGCTACGCGAGCCCGCTGGATATGGCTTCCCAACGCTTTGCGAGCGAGGATATGACGATTGGCTCCGTCGCTATTTCCCAGGGCGATGTGGTGGTAGCAGTGGTCGGATCGGCCAACCACGACGAATCGCAGTTTCCAGATCCGGAGACTTTCGACATTTCGCGCGAGCCAAATAAACACCTGGCATTTGGAATGGGTGTGCACTTCTGCATTGGCGCTCCACTCGCGCGCTTGGAAGGGCAGATCGCGTTAACGACATTATTCCGGCGCTTCCCTAACTTGCGTCTGACGCAAGATGCAGAGAGCTTGCGCTGGCGCAAGAGCCTGATCGTCCGCGGCCTGGAAGAGCTCCCGGTCGCGATTTAGTAAATGCTGATGCGCCGAATCGCGCCGGGAGGGTGCGACGGCGCTGTAAGTCGCACCCAAAGTCCGGATGAGTGCCCGCGATCCAGGGAGGGTCAGCCAGATTGACGACCCGTGAGTTGCGACTTACGATCCAGGAACTCAGGGCCGGTTCTCGCTGTTAATGGAGAGATCCTGTTTCTAGAAACCACTGAAGGTTATAGCTCGAAGTGAGGGATAGCATTATCACGCAAATCATAAGGCAAATGACTGTTCGATTACGATTACTTGCAACGGCCGCAGCAGTCATCGCCGCTTTTGCTGCGCAAGCATCGGCTCAGCCTGAACCTTCCGGCGGAAGGATATCGCCAGCAGCGGCACCGACCGTTAAGGTGACGACGAAACCGAGTAAGACCCCTGCGAAAGCGCCCGCCCGGAATGCGCCGAGAGTTACTCCGGAAAACGCCAGAAGACCGGCCACGTCCACGGCTGGCGTCGACAGAATTGACGGAAAGTGGTGGACCACGGGCAATGGGTTCGGTGATTCGGAGGTTGTGTTTACTCAAAACGGATCACAAGTCAGTGGAGTGATCAGGTATGCCGACGGCCGCAACGGTACGCTCACTGGTACGCTGGTTGGCAAGAGACTGCAACACACTTGGACAAACTCCAGCGGCGATGGTGGTTCGGGTTGGCTGGAGCTAAGTTGGACTAATTTCCTGGGTGGTCCCTGGCGAAATCAAAGCGTCAGAAATGGTTCCTGGACGCTCAACCGTATCGAAGGCAAATGGTGTTTTGGCGGGAACCGAAACCGCATACGTACGGTAGCTCATGACGAGCGCGGCCGGATTTTGTTGGTCGCGGAAGACGGCTCCCGGGATGAAGGCCGTCTGCAAGGTCCCAGGATCTTTCTGGATTCAGAATACGGAAGCATTGAAGGGACAATGTACTTCAAAGCCAATCGTATCGACTGGTCAACTGGCTTCTTCTGGACCTGGTGTGGCCGATGAGACATTCCCGAACTCACTTGCTCTGTAGCAAGAGATCGAAGTAGCTTTCAACCTGGTTCTTCCATCGCGGTTTGATCGGTTTCTCTTTCCATGCCAGACATGCTCGTAAATCTTCTGATATTGCCGCCGTTGGAGCCCCAGATCGAGAGAATGGCAAAGGGGGGAATCATTCTTCGCCGGGCGCAGCCATTTGAGATCACGCGCATCCGTTCATTTGTGGAAGGTCACTTCTCGGTGGCCTGGGCCGATGAAATCTCGGTAGGGTTTGCTAACAAGCCGGTGTCGGTTTACATCGCCGTTGCTGACAAACAAATGGTCGGCTTTGCGGCCTACGAATGCACCCGGAAGACGCTCTTTGGGCCAACTGGTGTTGCGGAAGAAATGCGGGGGCGGGGTATTGGCAGGGCGCTGCTAATCGCTTGCCTCTGGGGGCTCAGGGAGTTGGGTTATGTATACGGCTTCATAGGCGGAGCTGGCCCGGTTGAGTTTTACGAAAGGGTGGTTGGCGCGATTGTAATTCCGGGTAGCGATCCCGGGATCTATACAAACCTTCTGAAATAGACTAATCCTGCGAAACGGTATCTCGATAAGTGGCGCCCAGAGCTAGTGCGGCTGCAAACGCCAGAATGCCAGGCGCCAGGAGCGGATTTGCCCCTCGCAGGCCACTCATCACGAGTTGCAGCGTGGGAGAGTTGGGTTGAATCTCTTGCGCAAAAGCGATGTTGCCTTCCACGTGTTCGTAAATGCCGAAGAGACTGCCGAGCGCGATCAGCACCATGCACACTCGCAACACTCGCAAGGTGGCGCGTCCTGGACGAAACAATACCAATAGCGCTGACAGCGAGCCCGCGATAGACAACGCGAATGGCAGCCACTGGACGAAGTCTTCGGTGTGATTGACAAGCCACAGCTCAACCAGCGCTCCACAGAAAAGCAACACGGACAGCACGAGCAGAAATCGTCGCAGCCGCAATAAAACTTCGGCCGGACTCATTGCTGGACCATGTAGGTCTTGGCGACGGCCAGTTCCTCGGCGGAAACCCTCTCAGCGAGCTTTGTCAGGAAAGCATCTCTGGAAGCGTAAGGTCGACCTTTGAATAGCTCCTGGGCTTCCGCAGTGTCGAGACCCGGAATCTGCTGGAGTGTGGGTGCGTCGCTTTGGTTCTCATCGATCGGCACAAAGATGTACTTTTCATATTCAGCCACCTGCCCCTGATCGACATATTTGCCAATGTCTCTTCTAAACTGCTGGATGCTCCGGTAAGGGCGATACTCCTCAAATTCGTGCACCATCCGATTTCCCAGTCCGGGAATAGTGCCCAGAAAATCCGCCGGGGAGGCGGTGTTAATGTTCAGTTTCGCTTTGGGAGCGTTGCTTGTTGATGGACTGGCCGTTTTGCTTGTGGCCGTTGGGCCAGGGTTAGCGCTATTTGAGCTGGCAGTATTTGTTTGTCGGTTCTCACCCCCTGAGCCACAGGCAGTCATGAAAAGTGGAAGC
>CAZVHN010000212.1:0-9790 GCA_964626895.1 uncultured Chloracidobacterium sp.
CCAATTTGCAGGTAAGGAAGGGGGCAAAGCGGAGCGCGCCCCCGCTCGAGATTCGCTGCCACTTAACCTTGAATTGACCAATTCAAGCCCAGCAAATTTGCGGCTTGAGCGGGGGCGCGCTCCGCTTTGCCCCCTTCCTTACCTGCAAATTACCGTCGGGCCCTTTCGAGTTTTTACCCAGTCTCGCTGCCCTAGGCTGACTTTCACAGTTCGCGCCTTTGGCGCTGAAGTGAATTCATCTCCCGTGCTTCGTGGGAACCAGGCGAGCAGTGCGAGCATATGGCACGTGGATCCGGATTCTCGTGCCGCCGGATTGCTCAGAAGTCAATTCAAGTTCGCCGCCCAACTTCCTCGCCCGCTCTCGCATGTTGGTTAACCCTTGCCCGTCGCTTTCAGCCTTTGGGTCGAACCCGACCCCGTTGTCATTAATTTCAAGCTCAAGACTTTGCCCGGTGACGACCAGGTCGATTGCGACTTGCGAGCATCCCGAATGGCGCACTGCATTATTGACTGCCTCTTTGAAAATTAGAAACAGATCGCGCCGGACGTCCACGCCCAGTTTCAGACTCTGCTCTTCTTCGGGAGCTGCGAAATCCAGTCTGATATCGCGTGTGACGAAAACCTCTTCTGCGTGTCGTCGCATGCGGCGTACAAGATCGCGCAAAGAGTCGCGCCGCGGATTGACGGCCCAGACGATGTCGCTCATCGCGGCCACCGACTCGCGTGAGATGCGCGCGATCGAAGAAAGTGGATCGTCCTTTTCACCTTTGCCATTACCAAGCTGTTGTTTCACGACTTCGCTGAGAATGGCGATCTTAGTCAGGTTCGCGCCGATGTCGTCGTGCAGATCAGTGGCGATGCGGGTGCGTACATTAGCAAGTTCGAGGATACGGGCCAAGCGATAACGATAAAGAGCCAAAGCCGCGGAGATAAGCAGCGCCGCGGTCAACGCCAGGAACCACCAGCGCTGCCAGAGCGGAGGGAGGATGCGGAACTGAAAGAACGCCGGGGACCTGCTCGGCATCCCCTCCTTATTGATCGCACGCACTAGAAAACGGTACGCGCCGGGCGCGAGGCGTGCGTAATTGACCGAACGGTTCTTAGTCGGCCCGCTCCAATCCGTGTCCACACCTTCAAGCCTGTACTGATATTTAAGATTGTCTTCGCCGTGAAACTGAAGCCCGACGAACTCAATCGTCAGACTGTTGCGCGACGGCGAAAGCTCAAGCGGAGGCGTTTCCGTCGCGCCCGTTTCCGCGAGCGGCTGGTCTTCGCCGGCGATGTTGATGCGGCTGAGGTACACGGGCGCGGGCCGGTCAGCCTTGCGTTCCGCGCGCGGGTTGAAACGCGACACGCCGCCATCCGTCGCCACCCAGATGTTTCCCTGCCGGTCTTTGTAAAGATTGCCGGCGGAGTCGCTCGCCAGCCCGTCTTTGGCGGCGAAGATTTGCCAGCGACCCGTTTGCGGATCGAAGCGGTTCAGCCCTTTGCCTGTTGCGACGTAGATTCTGCCTTCATCGTCCTCAGTGATGGCCCAGCCGGTGTCGCTCGACAATCCGTTTTCGGTTGAGTAATGGATGAAGACAGGGTGTTCGGCTGCGGGGTCTTTCGTCACGGAGACGCCGCTGAAGCGCATCCCGACCCAGAGCCAGCCGCGGCTGTCAACGAACAAGCTGCGCGGATCGATCTCCGGCAGACCGTCCACCGGCTGCAGGCGGACGTATTGCCCCTGCCGCAAGCGTCCCAAACGCGCTATCGCGTCGTTGTGTCTCCCGGTCGCCAGCCAGATGCCACCCGCGCGGTCGCTGACCATCTGCTGCATCTCACCGGACTCAATCGAGAACTTCTCCAAGGCCAAACGCCCTTGTTGCGCCGGGTCGGCGCGATACAGATAACCGTCGCCTTTGCTGAACCACAGCTTGCCCGTTTCGTCCTCGTAAAACAGAACGCCCCGCGATAACTCTTCGGCGGAAGAGACGATGTCGGTGATGGGCAACTCGCGCCCACCGCGAAGGCGCAGGACGGGGCGGCGAAACCGCCCCCACAAATTCTCCCACTCATACCAAACGCCCTTCCGGTTGCGCCGAATCCAGAACGCAGGTCTAAAGATAGGCGGATACTCAAATGCGGCGCTGCGGCTGACTTTACCGGCGGCCAATGTGACCACTTCGGAGCCACTGATCAAGGCTTTGAGGACGCCATCATCTTCATAGACTCCGATGACCGCGACCGGCTCTTTCCCTTCTTTCAGCGGGTAATTGACGATCAACTCGCCGCCGAACTTGCACACGCCGCGATAGGTTCCGACCCACAGATTGCCGTCAAGGTCTTCCGCCAGAGCGGTAACTTCGTTATGGCCCAACCCTTGCGCGGTCGTGTACTCCGTTAACCGTCCGTTCTGATACCTGAACAGCCCGCCGTTGGTGCCTAGCCAGATAACGCCCGCCGAATCTTCAAACAACCGCCCTCCCCATCCCGCTTTGAGCCGCAACGAAGATTTGCGCCAACGCCCCTGCCGTCCTTGTTCCGTCGGCGGGTCGAATTCAAACAAACCTCCAAGCCAATTGGCGACGAGCAGACCGCCTTGCGGCGTTTCGAGAATACTGTTGATGACATCCTTCCTCCTGACACTGCCCGGCACCGCGCCGTGTCTGACGACCTGACTTCGGCTGACCTCAATCAGCTCGTTACCCAAACCGACCCAGAGACGCCCGCGCCGATCCGCAAACAGCGCATAGCCGCCGGCGTCGCCGACAACCAACTCGAATAAAGGGCGCGCGTTTGGCGCCGCGCGATAGAGGCCCGCGTCGGTCGCCGCCCATAGGTTGTTTTCCGCGTCGAACAGAATCCGGTTGACCCTGTTCGTGCCTGCCGCATCACCGACCGGAAAGCTGATGAACTTTTTGCCCGCAGCCTCCTGCCAGTTGTCTGCCAGTCGCGCCACGCCGCCGCCGTTGGTGGCGACCCAGAGGCGTCCCTGCCTGTCTTCCGTGATGTGGTTGACAATGACGTGCCCTAGCCCGTCGCGCGTGCCGTAATTGACGAAGGCGTAGCCGTCGAAACGGCTCAGGCCCTCCCACGTGCCGAGCCAGAGATAGCCTTTCGCGTCCTGACGGATGGAAATGACGCGCGGGTTGGGCAACCCGTCGGAGACGTTGTAACAGCGCAGGGGAAGCTGCTGGGCGTCAACCGTCATCGCCGACAGCAGCGACAGCGCCAGCGCGACTGCCCGCGCGGGCGCAAGGCCAGAGACTGCCTCGCGTCCCTGCGTGAGTGGTAGTCTGCCGGCTCGATTTTGACGTTGAGAACTCAAGCTTTAACTTGCTCCTTGACGGGACAGCCCTTTCCCAGTCCCGCCCCGGAACTCACCCCAGCGGGTCTGCGGGAAGTCCGTGACGCGGCGCTGGCGATAGCTCCTCGCCCCTGCCGTAGTTGGTGAACGAGTAGCCGTCAAAGCGCGACAGCCCCTCGTCGGTGCAGAACCAGAGGAAAGCCGCGGGAGTCGCGTACAATCTTGTTGACGGCGTTGTGCGCCAACCCGTCGGCGACCGTGTAGGCCTTGAGGGGTAGTCGTTCTGCTTTTGCCAGCGAGGGCAAGAGGAGCAGCAAGAGGAGGCAAGTCAACTTTGCGCTCTCGGACTTTGTTGGCGAACTTTTGTGCATGAGATCAACCATTCAGACTGCGGCGGTAAAGGTTCAGGTTACCAGTTGCGAGGGTGGTTAATGTAGTTTATTTGAGCCGCGCCGTGCAAGACTAGTTCCACTCGGGGGGGGCAGTAGCCCGACTGTTAAGGAGGGCTCCGGGTGCGCGGATGAAAGCCCTCCTTAACAGTCGGGCTACTGCCCCGCACTCCGATCGACCTTTGCGGCACCGAATCAAGACCCTCCCCCGCTGGTTTCGTTGACAGGAAGCTGACGAGGCCCGTAAAATACGACTTGCCGTCGCCCTTGCTGTTCAGGGTTTTTAATCACCGAGGTACCGCTGTGAGTCTAGTCAAGATCATCGTCATCACGGTCCTGATCATCCTGAGCATTCTGTTTTTGGGGCGCTTCTTCATATAGCTCGGGCTGACTGGATGCTCGTGCCCTCCGAAACGCGCAATAACAATCTGCCAACTCAAGATTCAGTTTGTTTACAATTGCTACGCAGATATCTGGTTCTCTTCTCCTGTACCCTACTTGCAATCGCCGCTTCATTGCCGGTTAAATCACTAGCTCAGGACACCTCGGAGAACGACGACGTCATAAGTGTCAGAACCGATCTGCTTCTCTTCCCCATCCGCATCAGAGATAAGCGGGGACAGGCTGTGAAAGGCCTGGAGCAAAGGGACCTGGCGCTGAAGGACAAGGACCAGGTTACCGCGGGTCTGTATTTTGCTCCCGGCGCCGACCGGGTAGCTATCGTTTTCGCACTCGACCAGTCCGGCAGCTTGCGCGAAATCATTTCCCAGCAGCGCGACGCTGCGGTCGCCTTGTTTGGCCGCTTTAGCGATCGGTCAAGTGTCGCCGTCCTTCGTTTTGCGGAATTCCCGTCGCTAGTCGTCCCTTTTGGTCGCGACCCCGCAGCGGCACGCGCGGCATTCAGTTTTGCCGCCGGTGCGAACCGACGCACGGCGATATTCGATGCGGCAGCAAAGGCGCTCCAGATGTTTGACGACCTTCCCCGCGTGCGGGCTGAGCGTCACATCGTTGTTCTGATTAGCGACGGCCTCGACAATGCGAGTCAGGCCAAAGCCAATGGGGTGATTGATGAAGCGCTCGATAAACGAGTGTCATTCTACGTGATTCATTTGCCACTGTTTGAGCCGCGCGGAGGACGACTTGCAGTGCGTTCTCCATCCAAGGGCTTTCGCGAACTCGCCCAGCAAACCGGCGGCAAGTATTTTTTGGTCGGAGATGCGGACGCTGCGCTGAAGCTGGATAGGAACAACGATCTCACGCCGGTCTTTCAGGCAATTGAAGAGGATCTAAGAAGTCAGTATCTGCTTGGGTTCTACCTCAGTGAAACTGCTCGCGATGGGCGCCGGCATCGCTTCTCGCTCAGTCTGGTACCGAGCGGTGTCGAGTATTCAGTAGGACGGTTTGGTTATTCGCGCACGCACGATTTTTTCGTGAATCTACCGAGGAAAGTTACGAAGGTTCCGAGCTAGCATTGCGGACAGAGAATTCCAGGGCAAAGAGCGTCTTCATTCTCTACTTATCTTTTTACGTTCAGAAACAGCATGACTGAAAACAACGATTTAGGGTTGCGGGCTATACGTCGGGCGTTGATCAGCGTCTCGGACAAAACTGGTATAGTCGAATTTGCACGCGAGCTAAGGCGATTCGAGGTTGAAATCATAAGCACTGGGGGAACCGCAAGAGTTTTGCGCGAGGCTGGTATCGAGGTTCGCGACATCTCGGACGTGACCGGCTTTCCAGAGATGATGGACGGTCGAGTCAAAACCCTGCATCCACGAATTCACGGAGCTTTGCTCGCTCTAAGGGACAATCCTGAGCACCAGTCAGCAATGCAGGAACAGGGTATCGAGCCGATTGATATGCTCGTAGTGAATCTCTACCCGTTTGAGCAAACCGTTGCGCGCGAAGGGGTCACGCTCGACGAAGCGATTGAACAGATAGACATTGGCGGCCCGGCTATGGTGCGATCATCCGCCAAGAACTTCCATGACGTGGCAGTCGTCGTATCTCCGGCACTCTACCGAAAAGTCGCAGCTGAAGTGCAAGTCAATCGGGGCGCGCTTCTGCTCTCGACGCGTGCGCGCCTGGCCCGGCTCGCATTTCTTCAGACGGCGAAGTACGACCGTGCTATCGTCAACTATCTGGACTCGACGGTGCATACGCCGGGAGAGAACACGCTCTCGAACTCAGCCTTGGATGAGGTAGGTGAGCATTTTAGCGTGACACGAGAAAGGGTCCGCCCGACTCGATCTCCCGGGACGGAGGTTGTCAGAAACTCGGGGGATCAAGACCGACCGGATGCGCAGGACTCCTTCCCGAATGGCATCGTGCTGTCCGGCAGAAAGCTATTCGATTTGCGTTACGGTGAGAACCCCCATCAGCAGGCCGGGCTTTACTCCGCCGGCGAGGCGCACGGGATCGCCCATGCCGAACTGCTCGGCGGTAAAGAAATGTCTTTCAACAATTACGTCGACACCGACGCCGCGTGGCAACTTGTCTGCGACTTTGAGGAGACGGCCTGCGCAATCATCAAGCATACGAATCCTGCTGGTGTCGGACATGGCGCCACGCTTGCAGAAGCTTACCAAAAAGCATTAGCCACGGATCCGTTCTCGGCTTTCGGAGGCATCGTCGCCTTTAATCGAACCGTAGACGAGGCCGCCGCAAAAGCAGTGACTGAGATTTTCACTGAAGTAATAGTCGCGCCTGGATACAAACGAAGCGCACTCGATATTTTGCGGGCGAAGAAGAATCTCCGGGTGTTGCGTGCGGGAGCAGCAGGAACTGTGGACGAACTTGAGTACCGGCAGATTAGTGGTGGCATGCTTGTGCAGACCCGCGATACTCACAAGCTAACGAAAGAAGATCTCAAAATCGTGAGTCAACGGACGCCAACTGAAGAAGAGATCCGCGCCCTGCTGTTCGCCTGGATTGTCTGTAAGCACACCAAGTCAAATGCAATCATTTATGCGCGCGACGGACAGACCGTCGGGGTCGGCGCGGGGCAGATGTCGCGCGTTGATTCCGTGAAGATTGGCGCCATGCGCGCCCAACTGACTCTTAAGGGGTCAGTGCTCGCATCGGACGCCTTCTTTCCCTTTCGTGATGGAATTGACGAAGCGGCGAAACGCGGAATCACGGCCGTGATTCAGCCCGGCGGGTCCGTGAGAGATGAGGAAGTGATCGCGGCGTCCAACGAGCACGGCCTGGCAATGGTGTTCACCGGAGTTCGTCATTTTAAGCACTGAGTTACATCGAATAAGAGGAGAGAACCATGCGCCTAGCAACCATTGTGAAAGGCGGATTGATTGCCTGCATTCTACTCTCAATGAGCGTCAATCTGTTCGCTCAAGGAGGCGGCACCCTGAAGGCTCCGGCTGGCAAAACCCAGCGAGTGCGGTTCGCACGCGGTCGCACGACCGCCATCCTGAAGGGAGCCGTCGTTCGTGGCACGCAAGACCGGTACATACTTGGCGCTCGAGCAGGCCAGACGATGATCGTGCACGTTAGCTCACGGGAGAAGAACGCGGTTTTCACGATACTTGGACCCGATGCAACTGCACTTCAGGGCACTGACGAAGGACTCGATGCGACCGACTGGACCGGTGACTTGCCGCTCACGGGTGATTACTCAATCTGGGTTTCGCCAACACGCGGCAACGCCACCTACACGTTGGAAGTGACGATTCGTTAGCGTAAAGCTTACATCTTGCTACGGTAGCGGCGCTTGAACCATACTGCGAGCACCAGCCGCACTTCTCGCTGAGGGAAAATGGCAGACTCAGATTCAGAACTCGAGGCGACAGAGTTTGTGCGCTGCCGTTACTGCGGCCAGCGCAACCAGACGAAACCGGGAAGCAGTGAGGCTCGCTGCGGGCGTTGCCGGCTTCTGCTTTCCGATGAGCCGCACAAGAAGTTTGCCAACCTAAGCAAGGAGCAGTACATTCACCCGGCAGACAGACGCGCGCTCGCCGCCCTGAAAGCCATTCCGGGGATTGATTCAGCACTGAAGAAACTACTGGTCGTCACCGGTGAATCGGCTATTCGAGTCATCTTCACAGCGAGTGCCGTCAAAGTGACACCGGAGCAATGCCCTGATCTTCATGCCAAGTTGACGATTGCCTGCAACACGCTGGGCGTGGAAACTCCAGACCTTTTTGTGCAACAGAATCCCGTGGCCAACGCCTTTACGGGTGGGGTAGAGCGTCCTGTGATTGTGCTCTACTCGCAGCTCATCGAGCGCTTGACCGACGAGGAGGTGCTGGCGGTCGTCGCGCACGAAGTCGGTCACATCCACGCCGAACATGTTCTTTACCTTACGGCCGCGCGCTTGATCGAATATCTGGCCAAGACCGCGGTCCTGGCGTCGCCCTTGACGGGAATCGTCAAAGAGCTGCTGACCCTAACCATGCGGACGGCATTGCTTGCCTGGGCCCGACGCGCAGAACTTTCGTGTGATCGCGCGGCGCTGCTGGTCACCCAGGACGCCAACGTAATAGGCCGGACGATGATGAAACTTGCCGGCGGAACATACGCTTCCAAGGTGGACTACGAGCGGTTCCTCGCTCAAGCCCGTGACTTCGAGAAGAACTACGACGCCAAAGCTCTCGACCGCTTTTGGGCCGACGTAATCACCGCCGGTCTTAGCCATCCCTTTCCGGTCTGGCGGGTGGCTGAGATTTTGAAATGGGTAGAAAGCGGTGAATACAAGCAACTCCTGACTGGTAAGCCGCAAAGTGAAGCGGCGTAAATCAGTCTAAGGTCCAACGTCCAATGTCCAAAGTCGATTTGGATTCGCGGACATTGGACGTTGGACATTGGACCTATGTTACAAAACAAATACGGAATCATCTTCGGTGTTGCAAACAAACGCTCGATTGCCTGGGCGACTGCTCTTTCGTTACATGGGGCCGGTGCGCGACTCGCGTTTGCTTATCAGGGAGAACGCCTCAAGGAGAATGTTGAGAGCCTTACTCGTGACGTCATGTCTGACTCGCCCATTTTACCGTGCGACGTGACGAAGCAGGTTGAGGTGGATGAGACCTTTCGACGAGTGGGCGAAGAGTTTGGCCGGCTCGATTTTCTGATTCATAGCATCGCCTATGCCTCGAAAGAAGCACTAGAAGGTGAATATCTTGATACGAGCCGGGATGCCTTCGTAACGGCGCTCGAAATCAGCGCGTATTCACTGGCTCAACTTGCTCGCGCGGCAGTTCCTTTGATGACAGAAGGCGGCAGCATCGTTTCGATGACCTACTACGGCGCCGAAAAAGTCGTCGCCGGCTATAACGTTATGGGAGTCGCCAAGGCAGCGCTGGAAGCGAGCACTCGGTACCTGGCACTCGATCTCGGACCGCGCAACATTCGCATTAATGCGATTAGTGCTGGGCCCATTCAGACCCTTTCTGCTCGCGGCGTCTCGGATTTCACGACTATGTTGAAGCATCACGCCGAGCGGTCGCCACTGCGCCGCAATGTCGAGCCGCGTGAGGTTGGTGACACAGCTCTTTTCTTGTGCAGCCCGCTCTCGTCCGGAATCACCGGCGAGGTGATCCACGTGGACTGCGGTTACAACATCATGGGAATGTAAGTGGGGCAACTCAATGGAGTGCGCCGGCAGAGCGAAGCGGCGACGGCGCTTTGGATTGTTGCTCGATATGTCCAAAGCGGTGTCGCGCTACGCTTGCCACCGCATGCAAAACAAAATCCGGTCGCTACAGCTCGCCCGAACCGCCACCGCCCCGCTTGGAGAGCATAGACTTTAGTCTGAGGATATAAAACTGAAGTGAATCCTGCGCAGATTGATACACAGACTTAAGTCTGTGCCACATAAGGAGGCGCGATGGAAAAGCCAACGGAAGCAGAACAAAGGCATCCGCACCCGACCCAGGACGAACAACTTCTCGAGAGTCCGCGCAGTGATGAATTCACCCACACCGACACCTGGCGCGTGTTTCGTATCATGGGTGAGTTCGTCGAGGGTTTTGATGAACTCGCAAGCCTCACTCGGGGCATCTCTATTTTCGGTTCCGCCCGCACCAAGCCCGATGATCCGTACTACAAAGCTGCGGAGGAAACCGCGGCCCTGCTGGCGCGTGAAGGATTTGTC
>CAZVHN010000213.1:0-1600 GCA_964626895.1 uncultured Chloracidobacterium sp.
GCATCGCAGCCAGCGGATCGGGAAAGAACATCACTCCGAATCGGCACACCACCGCGTCGAAGGAATTGTCTTCGAACGGAAGCGAATCGGCTTCGCATTGGCGAAATTCAATGTTTGTTAGTCCGCGTCGACGCGCCTCGCTCTCTGCTGCGCCGACCATACCCGGGACGGCGTCGGTGCATGTGACTGAACCCGAAGGCCCGACAACTTCCGCTATTGTGAGCGAAGGCTCGCCTGGGCCCGCCGCCACGTCGAGGACGGACTGGCTCTCAACGATACCAGCCTCTTCAATAAGGGCGCGAGTTAAGGGCGCTAACATAGTGCGGATGGTCTGCGCATGTTTCTTCCAATGTGGCGCTGATTCGATCCACTCTCGCAAAGTATCGTCTGCTTGAATGTGGCTCATCGCTCGGAGTAACCTTTCTATTTGGCAGGCTTAAATCTCTTTCACCACCTGCCGCCGGCTTCGAGCCTTCGGCAGCATCGGCATTGACAAGTTTGCGGGCTTCAACAACTGTGAAACAGAGTCTCGCTTGCAGCGGAACAGAAGTGACAGCGCTCTCTGACCAAGTTCAGCGCAATGCCCGGCACTATATCGGGACGTATTGTCTTATACATCAACTAGTCGGACAATTCAGCCCGCCGATGTCGTTTCAGGTTGCCGTCGCCATCATTAAAGCGGAGCGACGTAAATTCAGGGGCCAGACTTTTCCAAGGAGCTAATCATGTCAAATCCGTTCCAAGATCTTTTCGCGTTCTTTCAGAAAAGCACGGTGCACGGTCGGTTTCCAATCTACGCGTTGATCTTCCTGTTGATTGCGAGCGTAGTCATCGCGCTATTCATCCTCGCGCGAAACTCCGAGCAGCGAACTGTCCAGAACGTTTACACGTGGCTAGCGCGCTTCTTCGTTGGCGGCGTGTGGTACCAGCAGATGCTTTGGAAGATGCCACCCACCTTCACTGACAATCCGGATGGGAGTGGCGGCCTGGGCTACTGGATGGGCGAGATGGTCAAGTATGCCGCCTTCAAGCCCCAGGCGTCGCTCGTAAGCGATCTGATGCTCCCACATTTCAAGCTTTTCGCGTCCCAGGTGTGGGCCGGGGAGACTTTCATCGCCGTGTCGCTACTGCTTGGCTTGTTCACCCGACTGGGCGGACTGCTGGGAATGTTGATGGCCATAAACCTTTGGCTTGGACTCTATAATAGACCGAACGAGTGGCCTTGGACTTACTTCTTTCTGATCTTGCTCAACGGCTTCTTCTGTTTCTTTCGGGCGGGGAGATCTCTGGGCATTGACGCGTTGCTTGCTCCGCGAACAGCGCCCACCGGCGGGTTCGTTAAGCGGGTAGTCTGGTGGGTTTCGTGAGCGCCGGCCGGAGAATATTAACAACGGAGGCCTAGAGATTACTAGCCGCAACTAGGCGATGAAAAGCAACAATTGAGTAACCATGTGCTTTAAGCTCCATAGGAGTTCTGCGGTTCGTCGCGGCGACGAACGTTTGCCATTATGAAACTCTTCGATGTATCGCGGCCGGCAAGCAAAGGTATGATGCGGCAAGGTTGTGGGTCGCGAAGGCCGGTTGACCATTGGTGCATTTT
>CAZVHN010000214.1:0-2165 GCA_964626895.1 uncultured Chloracidobacterium sp.
ATTGTTGATCGAGTCCGGCGAATACGGAGAGCCGTAGCGGCCGTAGGGGTTGCTGGTCGAATCCGGATCATACGGATTCGCGCTCAGCTTCCCGCGATATTTCCCCTCCTGGTCGTACAGCCGAGGTGCATCGGTGGCGAAGGGATTCGTCGCCGATTGATTGGTGAAGGGACTGCCGTATGGGCTGAAGGGATTGTTCAGGCCGTCCGGCTTGAAGGGGCTTCCAGCCCCGAAGGGATTGGACGTGGAATCAGGATTGAACGGATTCGCGCTCAACTCGCCGAGATCTTCCGCGTGGACAGTGAGTGGGAGCGACAATAGAAGGGTGAGCAGGAGGATTTGCATGAGAGCACCTCCGACAAGCGGAACACCAGTGGTCTCAGCCTACTCGCCGCCTGGAGAACAGTGCTAGCGATCAACCTCGGCAGAGTGATGGAGCGGGTGTGCTACTTGGGCGAGTAGGGGTAGGCACCCCGGCGAGAAAAGGCTCCCGCCCATTTTCCTTACCGGACAATGTTCGATTGCAAGACCTGACCCCGTTTCTTCTTGACCAGAAGCAGGATTGAACGGATTCGCGCTCAGTTCGCCGAGATCTTCCGCGTGGACGGAGAGAGGCAGTGGCAGCAGCAGGAGCAACAGGAGGAAGACAACCCTCATGGCGAGCCTCGCATCGAGTACGTAGCCAGTGAGTTTAGCCTACTCCGCGGCGGGAGAGCGGCGCAAGCGGTCAGGACACGCGTCACGGAAACGGTGTTTGCTACTTTTTAATATGCTCCCTTGCCAGGGATAACATTCCGTACACCTCCACGCGGCTGCTCAACATCGCCCGTCCGTCTTGGGATGAGGTGGACATGACAGTGTTGAACAGTTTGGCCTGCGGCTTCGCCCACGTTGATACCAACGTTGAAACCGGCGATGCTGGGATCGTGCGTTTTAGCTTTGCGCTTTGCTTCGTCTAACAGTCTCATACAGGCGTGTTTCTCTGGCTCATAGAGTTCAAAGAAATCCGCCACGTGTCGTTTGGGCACGACCAGCATATGGAGATCGGTAACCGGGTAACCATCCTTGATTCCGAAACACAGCTCGTTCTCCAGTGCGATGTGCCTGCCCTTTTGTCGCGCACAGAACAGACATGTTTTCTCACGATGAGCATAGGATTCACGCAATGCCCGGAAGTCAGTGGCGTCTCGATCCCGCTTCATTGCATTGCAGCTATAGCAGAGAGCCTGCAAGTTGGATTCGTCGTCGCTGCCCCCATGGTTCCTCGGAAGGATATGGTCAACTTCGAGAGCTCGATCTCTATTCGATACGCCACAGAGTTCGCAGCAGAGGCTCGCTCGTCTGAGAACGTCATATTTGACGGTTCCCGAAATGTCGCCGAGTGCTAGCTTGCGGTGCTGCCAGATCCGTTCACCCCGCTTTGCCACGTACTGATCCAGCTTTGTCTCCAGCAGTCGTCGGAGTTCAGCGTGCTGTCCCTTTGTAAGTGCCTCAGCAGAAAGAAGACTAAAGCCTTTCCCGTCCCTCTTTACCACTCCGTGCCTGGTCAGCACGCGACCGACCATATTGCGTGTGATCGCTTCGTAGTACTCGATCTGGGTCGGATCATGTACCGATATTGCCTTGGCGATGTCCGTCTCTGAGCATTGGCCGTCGTGCTGCAGCAGAGTCAGCAACATGACCGGCTGATAGATGTGGGACATCCGCATCCGCCGCTCAACGAAGTCAATCAGTTGATCATAAGTCATAGTAGCTTCCGAATGAGCCCGACTCCGTGCCCGTCACCCGAGGCGACATTGTTCCGGGCAACTTTTCATCTAGAATTTTTAGCCCTTGTTTCCAACATGCTTCAAAAGCATTGTGGAAATTCTGGAGCGGTACAGCCTGCCTAGTACAAGTAGCACAAATTAGCACAATCGGCAGGGCAGTCACTGGCATATAGCGGTGTAAGTTGTTGAAGAATTTGGTGGGCCGTGTAGGGGTCGAACCTACGGCCCGCTGATTAAGAGTGGCAAAAGACCAAGAATTCGAACCGCTCGATGTTGCGAAGGTTTCCCCGTTTATCGTTGAAAATCATGAGCTTGCTGGCTTTCTACTGATTCCATGGCTTCTATCTAATTCGGTCGTTTGTGAAGATTTTTAGCACAAATTTAGCACAGGGGTAC
>CAZVHN010000215.1:0-4001 GCA_964626895.1 uncultured Chloracidobacterium sp.
CCCGAACCTTTCTCTGACGAGTTTAGTGTAGCTTACCTGAAGGAAACGCTGGCTAGATCCCGCCGCACGCTGAAAACGCTATTGCTGGATCAAACGAGAGTAGTGGGCCTGGGTAACATATATGCAGCGGAGGCGCTCTTCCGCGCCGGGATCAATCCCTTTAAAACCGCATCCAGGCTTTCCGCGCGACGAGTTGAGCGTTTGCATCAGGCGATTCGCGACGTTCTGCGAGCCGCGGTATCAGGCAGCTCAACATCGCGAATCAACCTCGAGAATCAGAATGGTTTTTCCTACGGCGAAGCCTTTGGAAAGGTTTGGCAGGTTTACGAACGAGAAGGCAAGGCTTGCTTCAAGTGCGGCGCGCGTATCCGCCGAATCACACATGGCGGGAGATCAACTTACTGGTGCCCGAGATGCCAGCGCCGTTAATCCGCAGATTACACAGATTTAGAAGCAGCAGACTGAAAGTAGTGATTCTGGAAGCACCTTGCGCTGAAAAAACGCGTGCTGTTGGGAATAAAGGGAAAATTCCAACCCAACGGCGTTTCACGAAATCTGCGTAATCTGCGGATAGTGGCTTAAAGGTTCGCCAAGATGAAGTCGGTCATCATCGTGCGCATGTGCTTCACCAGCAGCGGATCAGTAACACCGTGCCGCGACTTCGGATAGACCATCAGCTCAAACTGCTTTCCGGCCTTCTGCAATTCATAGACAAACTGAATGGTGTTCTGCATGTGCACGTTATCGTCCATCGCGCCGTGAACCAGCAGTATCTTGCCGTGAAGGTCTTTGGCCGCGTGGACGGGTGAACTTTTCTTGTAGCCTTCAGGGTTGTTTTGCGGAGTTCCCATGTAGCGCTCTGTATAAATCGTATCGTAATCGCGCCAATCAGAAACGGTACCGCCGGCAATGCCGATCTTGAAACTCTTGCTGTGGGTCAACGCATAACTGGTCATGAAACCACCATAGCTCCAGCCGGAGATGCCAATCCGCGAGCCGTCAACGTAGGGTTGGCTCTTCAGCCATGTCAATCCATCTTCAATGTCTCGCAACTCGAGTTCACCGAAATTCCGGTAAACGGGCCAGGTTGATTCCTCACCCTTCCCGCTGGCAGTGCGATTGTCACAAACCCAGATGATGTAGCCTTTCTGGGCCAGCGCCTGGTACCACACGGCGGTGGCGCCACCCCATGCATTCCTGACCTGCGGCGCGTGTGGGCCACCATAGGTGAACGACATTACCGGATACTTCTTTCTGGGATCGAAGTCGGGCGGCTTCAGCATCATCGCTTCCATGACAAAGCCATCTCGTGTTTTCACTTGCAACAATTCAGGCTTCCCAAGTCTGTATTGCTTAAGCGCGTCCACTTTGTTCTCTTCGATAACCCGGACGAGCTTGCCTTCGGTATCGTACAGCCGCGTCTGCGTCGGTGTGTTCAGGTCACTCCAGTAATCTACAAAGTGATTGTTCGCCGGACTAAGGACCATTCGATGAGAACCGTCGGTGGTCGATAGTCGAGTCAAACCGGTGCCATCGAGTTTTATGCGATACGGCTGCGGGGCGATGTGGCTGTACTCAGTCGAGGTGATGAAGACGAGTCCCTTATCTTCATCCACACCTCCCAGCGAGCGCACTTCCCATTTGCCATCGGTCATCTGACGCACGAGCTTCCCGTCCGGAGCGTAGTGGTAGAGATGCCGCCAACCATTTCGCTGGCTTTGCCACAGAAACGAGCTGTCTTTCAGCCAGTGTGGGTTATCGATCACCTCAACCCAGGTCTTGGAGGTTTCGCGGACCACTGTGTTTGACTTGCCATCCTTTGCATCCGCGAAATTGAGGTCGAGGTACGTCTGTTCGCGGTTCTGCGCCTGGTAAACCACCTTCTTGCTGTCGGGAGTCCAGGAAACCCTCACAATCAGGAAATCGGCCGGATGGTATTTGTAAGTATCCATCCAGCGTGTGGCGCCGCCCGCCGCATTGATCACACCGAGCTGGACTACGGGATTCGGATCACCGGCTTTTGGATAAGGAGTAACCTCTACGTTCTGGTGGTATGGGATGTGATCGACGACGGTAAACTCGTGCACAGGATTCTCATCGAGCCGGAGATAGGCCAGCATCGTGGAATCCGGACTCCACCAGTAAGCCTCAAAGTTACCGCGGCCATAAAGCTCTTCCTGGTAAACCCAATCAAGCCGGCCGTTGAGAATTTTTGGGCTGCCATCAGTTGTTAACCGGCGCTCTCGCTGGGTCGCGAGATCGTAGACGTACATGTTGTTGTTGCGTACGAAGCCGATCATGCGGTCGTTGGGACTAAATGTTTCGCCCACCTCTTCTTCCGCGCTGTTGGTTACGCGCACAGCTTTGTCGCTGCCCAGTTCGTAATAGAAGAGATCGTTGGCAAAATTAATCAGTACCGCGGTCTCGTTATGATTAAAGTCATACGAGCCACGATTTGCCAGCTGCTTAGCGTCCTGGGCAGAAAGCCCACCGAGGGCCGCAAAAGCGGTTTCCATCTTTGCGGCATCGTGGAAAGATGTAGCCTCGCCAGTCAGCGCATTCACCTTCTGCAACCTGGGTACGTTTCGTTTTGCAGGATCATTAGCGAGCAGATAATGCGTGCCATCCTTGAGCCAGCGAATGTTTGGCGTGGTACCGCTGAAGTTGACTTTCTTTGCGGGGTCGAAGATGTCATCGATGGTCAGCAGTTTGTCCTGCGCGAACGCAGGAGAGCAAAGTGCGATCACAAGAAAGATGAAGGCCGGTACGGATTGTCGTTGTTTCACTTTTTCTGAGACTCCTAAAGTTAATTGTGCGCCAAACATCAACCTCAGCGGTTGACGTCTCTGTGCGCGACGGTGACGCTTAATGTTTGTAACAGAATAAAAGGGCGGCGGGCCACGACTTGCGGCTCTGCCACCCTCTTCGTGGCTCAAAGGAACTCCAAGGGCGTCAGACCCCCGGCATCGCTTTCTTTAGCGGCTTCAGCAGGAGAACGAGTACGACCGCCATAACAAGCGCACAGGCGCCGAGAATGGCGAAGAAGCTTGACTGCCACCACTTGTCCCAGTAGACGCCGATCATAGTCAGCTTGTTGCCGATGGCCGTCGCCACGAACCAACCGCCCATCAGCAGCCCACGCATCCTAATCGGCGCGACCTTCGAGACCAGCGACAGTCCCATCGGCGAGAGCATCAACTCACCGAGAGTCACGACCGCGTAGGCAAGGATGAGCCAAAACGGAGAAACTTTGACCAGGTAGGAATGCCTAAGTATCTGCGGCCTGTAAGTTCGCGCCTGCTCCGGACCCAGGACGGGCAGCACGGCCTCCATCAGCTTGGCCTCTCCCGTGTATTTCTCGTCAACAACCTCCGTCCGCATCTTGGTGAGTACGCCTTCAGACACGCCTTCCGATTGCAGTCTATTCAGAACGTCATCAGGGACAGCTTTCGCTCCCAGTTTTGCGACCACAGCTTCGGGAACCCCCTCCGCTCGCAGATTATTCAGGGTGCGCTCCGTGATCCTATAATTGCCCGAAGAGTACATGGATTCGTTCGGCGTCATGTTCTCGCCCGAACGCGCGGCGAAGAAGAGGATGAAGAACGAGAGTCCCGTTAACGTCATACCAATCGCCATCTTCGTGGGCGTCGCAGGCTCCTTGCCCCGCATGTCTAGATACCTCCAGAGCCATATCAGCGGGAAAGTGAGTGTGACGACCCAAAACGGATTGATGGCGTTCGAGATCGTGCCTGAAACGTTCCAGTCGGTGTTGTCGTCGGCCCAGTAGGTGATGGTCGAGCCGTTCTGGTGGAAGACCATCCAGAAGACTATGACGATGGCGAAAATCACGAGCAGCGCGAAGACGCGCTTGGATTCAGGCACGGCGTCCATCACGCTCGCGCGCGCCGCAGAGGCACGTGCGAACATCCCGCCCGGCGTGGTTGGGGTCGCACGCTCCTCTTCACTTTTGCCCTGGTGGCTGACACCCTCCGGCGGCGCAT
>CAZVHN010000216.1:0-2311 GCA_964626895.1 uncultured Chloracidobacterium sp.
CCCGACAGTAGTGAGATTCTTTTTGCACCTACTTTAGGGGGAGGCCTTAGAAGGCTGGTAGTCGCCGGGGAAAAGACGCCGGAGCGCCTCCCTTTCGGGAGCGAGGACGGTACGATGGCAGTGGTTTCGCGGCCGCAGCCCGGGCGGCCGGCTCGCATGGTCTACGTTCACAGTTTCAAGGACTGGAACATCTGGCGCGTTGAGACCGCCGCTCCCGGTGCGGCGGCCTCCTCGCTGCCTGCCGTCTCGATCGCATCTACCAGAATGGATGGGATGCCCCAACTTTCTCCCGACGGCCGCCGCGTGGCTGTTTGGTCGGAACGTTCTGGAGAAAATGAGATTTGGCTGGTCGATCCGGACGGGGCCAACCCGGTTCAGCTCACTTTCATGGGAGCAGGCGTGAGAGGCTATCCTCACTGGTCTCCCGACGGCGGAACGGTTGTTTTTCACTCCGCCTTAGAAGGCCAGTGGGAGGTCTATGCGATCCCCGCCGAGGGCGGCAAGCCTCGAAATCTCACCTCTCACCCTGCCAACGATTTTTCCCCCAGCTTCTCCCGCGACGGCCAATGGATTTACTTCAATTCGAACCGAACCAAAGAGGGTCAGATCTGGAAGATACCGGCATCCGGCGGGGATGCCGTCCAGGTGGCAAACGGCGTCGGATACATGCCGCAGGAGTCGCCGGATGGCGCCTACATTTACTATGTGCAGACTATGGACACGCCGAGCCGCTTGTGGCGGCTGCCGACCTCCGGCGGCGCTCCCGTCAAGGAGCTGGAGGGAGTTGTTCTAGGCAACTTCGTGGTGTTGGAGAAAGGCATCTACTATATCGACCAGCCTTCGGGTCAGGGAGACGTCCACTATTTCGACCTGCCCTCGGGTGAGACACGGCTTCAGTACTTCGACTTCGCGACCCGCAGGTCCACGACGGTGGCCCGTAATCTCGGCGACGTAGACGTGCCCCTGACGGCCTCTCCGGACGGCCGCACGATTCTCTATTCCCGGTTGGACTCCTCGGTTGACGACCTGATGTTGGTGGAGAACTTCCGGTGAGCAGGCTGCCCACCGCAACTCGCTGCGAACCGAGACCGGGTGCGCCACTATTCTTATGACGCCTGAACGCTGGCAACACGCCAAAGAGCTATTCCGCTCAGCGCTGGAGCATGAGGTCGAGGAACGCGCCGCGTTCCTCGAACGGGTCTGCGACGGCGACGACGAATTGCGACGGGAGGTCGGGTCGCTACTCGCCTCTTTCGAGGAGTCGGACAGCATCATCGAGACGCCGGTGGCCGTGGCGGCGGCTGACCTGTTTAGTGGGGATCAGTCAGAGTCCCTCGTCGGGAAGCGACTCGGCCACTACGAGATCGTCTCCCTGCTCGGCGAGGGCGGGATGGGCGAAGTTTATTTGGCGCAGGATACGCGCCTCAATCGCCGGGTGGCTTTGAAAGTTTTGTCCGCCGCGTCGATTTCCAACCAAGAAGCCAACCAGCGTTTGTGGCGTGAAGCGCGCGCGGCGGCAACGCTCGAACACCAGCACATTTGCGCGATTCACGAAATTGCCGAGACGGACGGTTGCTGTTTTATCGTGATGCAATACGTCGAAGGCGAAACGCTCGCAGATAAAATCAAACGCGAAAAGATCAATCTGCGCGACGTGCTAAACATCGCCCTTCAAGTCGCCGACGCTTTGGCAGCAGCGCACGAGGCACAAATCATTCACCGCGACATCAAACCCGCGAACATCATCGTCAACGACAAAGGACAGGCCAAAGTGCTGGACTTCGGCTTGGCAAAATTCGCGGCGGAAAATCTCGAAGCAAAAAGCAAAGCTGCCACCGCCAAACTGTTAAGCAAATCGGGCGCGATTATGGGAACAGTTCCGTTTATGTCGCCCGAACAGGTACGCGGAAAAAGACTCGACGCCAGGACGGATATTTTCAGTTTCGGCGCGATGCTTTACGAGATGTCTTGCGGACAACAACCCTTTGCCCGCGAAACGGACGCTGAAACGATTTCCGCGATTCTGCGCGATGAACCGTTTTGGGCGGAACTTCCCAGCGAACTGCAACCGATTGTGCAAAAGTCTTTGATGAAAGACGCGGACAAGCGCTATCAAACGGCCAAAGATTTGCTCGTTGATTTGAAGAGTTTGGAAAAGCGGTTGGAGATGGCACCGGACGGCTCGACAGCGCCCGAAAAGTTTGGAATCCCGCCTTCAGGTGGCAAATCATCTGACGCGCGAACGGATATGCAGCAGGCCCGACCGACATCAAGCGCGGAGTATCTCGTCACCGAAATCAAACGCCACAAA
>CAZVHN010000217.1:0-13717 GCA_964626895.1 uncultured Chloracidobacterium sp.
TCAGGTGACGCGAACACGCACTCACTATCCTTTCAAACTTGCCGAGCCCTCCTTAACAGTCGGGCTACAGCGCCCGCGCGTTGCGCATTTAGTTGCCGACCGATGCCAATCAGGGGTTAAATAGAAACCCAGAAAAACGCAATGGTAGGAACAACGCTAGGGAATTACAAGATTATCGAGAAGCTCGGTGCGGGCGGGCAGGGCACCGTCTATAAGGCCGTTGATTCAAAGCTGGGCCGCACCGTGGTAATCAAAGTCCTTCCGGAAGAGCTCACTACAAGAGAAGCGAATCTCAAACGCTTCGAACGCGAAGCGCGACTTGCTTCAGCGATGGATCACCCGAACATCTGCACGATTTTCGATCTAAACGTTATCAACGGCGTGCATTTCATCGCGATGCAATATTTACCGGGGCGAAACGTGCGGCAGTTGGTAAATGGCCGGCCGCTTGATCTGTCGAGCGCGCTCTCAATCGCACAGCAGGTAGCCGACGCGCTGGCAGCAGCCCACTCTCAGGGCATCATTCATCGCGATATCAAAGCCGGCAATGTGATGGTAAATAGCCAGGGGCAGGCGAAAGTGCTGGACTTCGGTCTCGCCAAACTCCTGGATGCTGATGCCGCACGCACTTCCGGAATTCACCACACAGAACTTACCGAGGTGGGCGTGCCCTACGGAACGGCGACCTACGCAGCCCCTGAGCAGGCCCGCGGCGATCGAGTGGATTCGCGCGCTGACATCTTTTCCACGGGCGTGTTGCTCTACGAGATGCTTACCGGCACCTGGCCCTTTCGCGGTAAGACAGCCGTGGACGTGCGTCATGCGGTGTTGCACGAAGAGCCTGTCCCTATCAAGAATGCCCGACCGGATCCCGTGCCACCTCGTTTGCAACAGGCTCTCGACCGCGCCTTGAAAAAAGATCCTCGCGAGCGCTACCAGAAGATAGCGGAGTTTCGAGACGATCTACGTTCCATTATTCGCGAGCTGTCGGCCGTTTCAGGGGCCCCGATGGATGAGAGTCCGCAAGCAGTTGCGCCACGGCATTTGAATGCCCGAAGTCCGGTTTCTCGCGCCTTCCGTTGGCTGAAAGGCGTTACCGGCGCCGAGGTTTCGTCTGGCGCCACCACCCGCGCGGGTAGGGCGCGCAGGCCGCGGAAAACTCATGAAACGCCGCAAACGACGAGTATTGGTGAGGAACGCAAGAGCGTCGCAATACTACCTTTCAAGAACCTGAGCAATGACCCGGAAACTGCATTCTACGAGTTTTCGCTGGCTGACGCTGTGATTACCGATCTGGCGCGCGTGCGTTCGCTCGTCGTCCGTCCTTCATCTGCGATTGTTAAATACCACGGCAAGCAGGTCGACCCCGAGGAGGCCGGCAGAGAAATGAGTGTCGATGCAGTACTCGCGGCAAGTTTTCTGCGCGCGGGCGATCGATTGCGAGTGACAGCGCAACTGCTCGACGTGCGCACCGGAGAAATTCTGTGGAGCGAACGCATTGATGGCGACGCCCGCGATATTATCGCCGTTCAGGACACGATGGTGCAGGAGATTGTGGAAGGGTTGCGGTTGGAGCTTAGCCCCGAGGAAAAAGTGGAGTTGGGCAAAGGCTCAACTTCGGACGCTGCCGCCTCGGAAGAGTATCTGCGGGGGCGCGACTGCATGGGTCAGTTTATCTATCACACGGTAGCCCGCGAACACGTCGATTCGGCAATCGAACATTTCCAGCGAGCCATCGAGTTCGATCCAAGTTTTGCGCTGGCTTATTCAGCTCTCGGTGGTTGTTACGTCAACCGCGTGCTCAAAGGGCTGGGCGAAGATGGCGATCACGAGAAAGCTGAGGACGCGTTCAACCAGGCATTGGCTCTCGATCCCAAGTTGCTCGAAGCCCGGATGCACATGTCCTTCATCTATCTTCACCGCGGTGAGAAACAGAAAGCATGGGAGGAAGTGGAGCGTTTGCGCGAAGAGTATCCAAACGATGTAGGTGTCCATTTCGTGCGCGGCATACTGGCGCGGCTTGATGGCGACTATGATCGCGCCTTGCGCTGCTTCGATCGCATGGTTCGGCTGAATCCGGCAGAGCAGGTGGTAGCCAGTTACAATCGGGCCCGGATTTTGAATTATCGTCAGCAGTACGAGGAAGCCCTGGCCGAGCTCGATAAGGGCGCCGAACTCGAACCGGACCACCCACTGATTAGGACGTTCCGCGCTCTCGTGCTTTACTACCGCGGCGAGGTCTCGGCCGCAACGCGAATACTCGAGCGAGTGTTGCAGCAGCATCCACAGATGGATGGCGTTCGTCCTATCCTGGCCATGTTCCTTAGCGCCCAGGGCCGGCATCGCGAGGCGGACGAGCAACTCACGAAAAAAGTCAGAGGCGCCGCGGCTGCCGATCATGATGTTGCCTACTGGCTGGCTACGGCTTATCTACTTCAGGGCCGCCTGGTCGAAGCTTTCCGCTGGCTCGAAACGGCAATCGATCTGGGAAACGAAAACTATCCATGGTTTGAGTCGGACCGCAACTGGACCGAGGTTAAGGAGGATCCGAGATTTGTGGCATTGATGCAGCGGATCAAGAGCGGACGGTTGAAAGGCGAGGGCCACAAGGCATGAAAACATTTGTCATCGGAGACGTTCACGGCCGTTGTGCTCAGTTGCTAAGTTTGCTGGAAATGCTTCCGCGCGATGAGTCCTCAGATACGTTGGTGTTCCTGGGCGATCTCATTGACCGCGGCCCTGATGCCCCCGGCTGTGTCGAGTATGTGCTCGAACTTTTCCGCGGCAATCCAGAGCACGTAACCTGCCTGCGCGGCAATCATGAACAGATGCTTCTGGATTTCATCGAGGGGACCAGCAATATCTGGATTACGCCTGTGACTGGAGGGGAGCGCACGTTTGAACAGTATGCCGGTCAAACTCTCGTCATAAACAGCGAAATGGATATCGAGGAAGCCCGGCATACCATCGAGAACAAGATTCCGCGGGAGCATTTGGAGTTTTTCCGCGAGCGGCCCTTCTATCACGAAGACGAATACGCACTCTATGTTCATGCGGGACTGGATCACGGGAAGCACCCCAGCGAGACTTCGCCGCAGTCGCTGCTCTGGTCGAGAGACATGGATTTTTATAAGAACTATCGCGGAAAACCTTGTCTTTTTGGCCATACCCCAACACCTTTCCTGCCTTTGCGCGGACGAGTGGGCCGGCACGGCATTTACATCTTCCACAGTGCGATCGGGATCGACACGGGCTACAACCATAGCTCGCCTCTGAGTTGCCTCTCGTTGCCGGACTTCACGCTTTACCAATCTTTCGCTGACGGCCGCGAAGAGACCCATCAAATAACCTCCTTCATTCCGGAAACGCTGAAAGCCATGCGGACGAAGGCAGGGACCGCCTAGAGTCGATATTGGCGCGGGGTGTGCTCGGTTGGTACCAGCGCCTGATACGGCATTCAACTTTTCGGAGTGCTGCGGTCACAAGCACCAAAAGCACAGCTCAAGCCTCGCTAACTTGAGGTCAGGAAGGCGGATCCTGTCCTCGCTCTTTCGACGAAAACAAAAATCGTTTAGACGACTAACAACTCAATTCATTCTCAACCTCCAGGGAGCTTTCTCACATGGCTCGCAAATGGTCGAACCTCAATCTCCCGGCGCACTCCACTATATAACCTGCAACTTCCTTGAGCGCACCCCTGCCTTCACTGACCCACCATGCTGCAAGGTTTTCCTTGATGAGCTGCAGAAACTAAATCGCAATTGGCCCTAAGACGGCGAGTTAGCAATGCGATCATCGCGACAAACAGTGCCGATCCAATGATCGACCAGACAATCGGAAACGCCGTGGTGCCAATGCGCACCGGTAGAAATTCCGGCAGCGCCAGCGCGCGAGCCAGCCACACCCACAAACCCAAGTGCAATTGATACCAGACAGCCACCTCGCGAGTAGCCGGAAATGGCCTGGCCGAGTGCGCCGCAAATGCCGGCGACCAGAAGCAAGATAAGCAAATCAAACAGCGTCATGAACCCCTCCTCACGGCTGCACCTTATTATTCCTCAGCGAGTGATCTCGTTGCGAAAAACCTCGCCGCCTTTCATTACGAATCGTACCCGCTCCAGTTCGGTGATATCCCTTAATGGATCGCCGCTGACGGCAATGATGTCAGCAAACTTTCCTACCTCAATGGCCCCCAGATCGTCTGGCCGATCTAGAAGATTCGCGGCGACGATCGTTGCGGACTGGATGGCTTGCAGGGGGGTCATCCCGTAGCGCACCATGTAAGCAAACTCTTTCGCCTGGTTCTCAGTCCAGGCGTATCCGCCGGCATCCGTTCCGTAGGCGATCTTCACGCCCTTGCGCACCGCCACAGGGAAGGCCTTTGCTTGCATATCGCGCATCGTCAACCAGATTGGCGCACCCGCAGCAGCCCGGCCTTCCGCGACGTATACTCCGACGTAGATCGTGGGGCACCAGTATGTCCCCTGCCGCACCATGAGATCCATCATTTCCTCGTCGAGGCCAAAGCCGTGCTCGATTGAATCGACGCCCACCTTGAGCGAAGCCTCAATGCCCTCGCGTCCCATGGCATGTGCCGCCACGCGTCGCCCCAAACGATGGGATTCATCAACCATCGCTTTCATTTCCTCGTCGGTAAAGTTAACCCACGAATGAAGCGCGCCATCCTTCACGAAATAACGGCGGTCGGCGTAAAACTTGATCCAATCGGCGCCATATTTCACCTGCTCCCGAACGGCGCGCCGGATGTTGTCGGGGCCGTCAACAATCTGCACGCCCTCAGGCATTCTCAGCTCCCATGAATAGCCTTGTAACGGATACATTCCCGTAGCTGAAAAGGCTCGCGTGGCCACGAACATTCGTGGTCCCGGAACCACGCGCCGGTTGATCGCGTTCTTGACATCGACGTCTGCATACATCGCCCCTTCCGTTTCCAGATCTCGCATTGCGGTGAAGCCGTTAAGCAGGGCGATGCGTGCCGCGACGGTGGCGCGAATCGTACGGTAGGGGATGGACTCCTTTAGCAGCTGCTCGTCGTAGTCTGCTGCCGTAATGTCGCCCTGCAACAAAATGTGGGTGTGGCAATCGGCGAGCCCGGGCAGCAGCGTTGCGCGCGCGAGGTCAATCACGCGCGCTGAGGACGGCGCTTTTCTTTCAACCTCGACCAGGGGACCCACAGTCTTGATGCGTTCGCCTTCGATGATTATCCCCTGGTTCTCGACCACTCGTCCGGCGCGGACGTCAATCAGCCGGCCGGCTTTGATGAGCACAACCTGAGTGGGTGCGTTGGTCTGGGCGAAGCTGGCGGCTTGCACCAGAGAGAAGCAAACGACAAGAGCAAGCATTGGTCTTTTCAAGGTCCCCTCCTTCGATGACTTGGCGAGCATTCAACCCTTGGAGTGCGCCGGCAGATCGAAGCGGCGACGGCGCTTTGGATTTGCTCGCCACATCCAAAGCGGTGTCGCGCTCGGGCTTGCCACCGCACTCTATAAGACGCGTACCTATCCACACCCCTTCGGGAATGTTCCCGCGCGTTTCAGAATCCTTTCCGCTTGATCCACTCGCGCACAACTTCTGCCGGACCACGTTTGTTTGCGTCAACCTCATAGTTAAGTTGCCGCATTTCTTCCGTGGTGATCGCGTTGGCGAGTTTTGCCAGCACCTCGCCAAGAACCGGCATACGAGCCAGTGAATCCTTCCGCACCAAATAGACTGCTTCGTAAGGGGGAAAGTAACGACGGTCGTCTTCGAGTTGCACCAGATCCATTGCCGCGATTCTGCCTTCCGTGGAATTTCCCGCAATCAGGTCAACTTTATTTGAGGCGAGCGCTATGTAAGTCAGAGAAAGATCCATTTCGCGAGGCTGGTCCGCGAATTTCAAACCATAGGCCTTAGAGAAACCCGGATAACCATCGGTGCGCGACATGAAATCCTGGCCGAAACCGGCGCGCCACCCGCGCGTATGAGGAGCCGCATCAGAGATCGTCTTCAACTTGAGCCGCCTGGCCTCTGTTCCACGAACGAGAATAGCGAACGTGTTTTCGAAGCCCAAGGGTGGACCAACCTCGACGTTGAATTTCTCCGCATACTCGCGTTGCACCTGTTCGTAGACTGCACGAGGATCGGTAATCGGCGGATGACGAAGTATGGCCGTGTAAGCGGTCCCTGTGTACTCGGGATAGAGATCGATCCGGCCGGCGACCAGAGCATCATGAGGAAGATTGCCGCCTAGTTCAAACTGCCGCTCAACGGTCAGGCCACGCACGTCGAGCATCTGGGCCACAATCTCCGCGAGCAGAACTGACTCGGTGAAGTCCTTTGAGCCCACGACGACACGCGCGGCGCCAGCGAGCGATTGCGTTCGCGAACGAGCGGCCCGCCAGGTACCGTAGGCGCCGCCAATCAAAACCAGAGCGATAACCGCGAGTACGACCTTGTTCAAAATCGAGGCTCGCTTCTTCTCAGTCTTTGCCTCAACTGAGAAGCGTTGCTCGAGCAATCCCAGGGAGAAATCTGCCGCCAGGGCCATCAAGGCCGCGGGCAAAGCGCCGGCGAGCAAAAGATTGGTGTTTCCCACGTCACGAAGTCCGCGAAAGATGTAGACGCCCAAGCCTCCGGCGCCAACTGCCGAAGCTATTGTGGCCACGCCGACACAAATCACCATTGCCACTCGGACACCAGTCAGGATCACGCTCATCGCCAACGGCAGTTCCACTTGCCACAGAATCTGTCGGTCCGTCATCCCCATGGCCACTGCAGCCTCGCGAACATTCCGGTCGACGCCGAGGATTCCGGTGACGGTGTTGCGAATGATTGGCAACAACGCATAAAGCACCAGCGCCACGATGGCGGTGCGCGCACCGATGCCGCCGATAAAGGGCAACGGAATTAGAAATCCGAAAAGGGCCAGACTGGGAATCGTCTGCATCACGTTGGCAATTCCCAACACCGGGTTACGCAGCGCTTGCTTGCGCGTAAGCAGAATTCCTGTGGGAATCCCGATCGCCACCGCAATGGAAGTCGAGATGAGAACCAGATTCAGGTGCTGGCGCACGAGCGTGAGCATTTCGTTCCAGTTTTGCTGCAGGAAAGTCCAGAAGCTCATCTGTTCCCTCCGGTGAACCCTTCCTCGTCGTCACGAAGTTGAAGAGTCTCGAGATAAGCGCGCGCGTGTTCTTCGTTTGAGTTGAGAAAGTTTTCAGGTGTTTCTACGAGGGCCAGTCGGCCGGCGTGCATGAGGGCAATGCGAGAACCGAGACGCAATGCCTCGCGCAAATCGTGCGTCACGAAGATAGCGCTCTTGTGGAGCCTTCTGGTGAGTTCGCCAAATTCGCGTTGCAGGCCCGCGCGTCTCAAGGGATCGAGTGCGCCAAACGGCTCATCAAGCAGCAGCAATGGAGGATCTGCCGCGAGCGCACGGGCCACGCCCACGCGCTGGCGTTGTCCGCCCGATAATTCACGGGGAAATCGTTGAGCAAACTTATCAGCGTCCAACCCCACGAGTGAAAGCAGTTCCATGACTCGCTCTTTCACCCGCGTGCTTTCCCATCCTTCCAACGAGGGCACCAGACCCACGTTGCGTTCGACCGTAAAATGGGGAAAGAGACCGGCGTCCTGAATTACATAACCGGTCCGCCTGCGCAAACGTATCGGATCCCAGTCAGTAGTGAGTTTGCCTTCCACCAGCACCTGCCCCGAAGTCGGCGTGAGTAAGCGATTGACGAGTTTGAGCGTCGTTGTTTTGCCACAGCCTGATTCACCGAGCAATACCAGAATTTCGCCTTGCTCAACTTTGAAATCCAAATCTGAAATAATCGGTGAAGAGAGTGAAGGAACGGAATAACTTACGTCGCGAAACTCTACGAGCGCGATGTTGCTGAGTCCGGTCATGTTCTTAGATAGGACCTACCAAAAAAAGCAATCGGCTTCGTCCCTTAGCCGCGTGGCGGCCGCATATTTATGGACTGAAGTCTTTGAAAAGAAGGGACAGCTCCGTTGGGAGCGCGATGCCCTCTGTTGCCTTAACGGGCCGCTGAAAAACAAACACGATCCACGAAACCGCACGAAAGCGCGCGAAATGGATGTATTAATTCGTGTTACTTCGTGTGATTTTGTGGATCGCTTTACTGCTTCTATTGCTGCTCACAACTTTTGCAGCAACCTGCTAAGGAACTCGAGGCGGGGCAACCAAGTCTAAACCGCCAGCAAAAGATTGCTGCTAAAACGTCGCTGCGAATCAAGCCACGTCCGCTCGCGCGTGAACCCAGTTTGCATCGCCAACCAGTCGATATCATGAAGGTCGTATTTGTAAGAGTTTTCAGTGTGAATGCGCTCGCCGGCGCTAAAGTGAACCTCAATGCCCAGCTTGCCGATCGTCACTGTCTGCGGACGCATGCTTTCAAGATAGATTTCGACGCGGCCAATTTCTTCGTTATTAAAAGCGTGATGCTTAAAGGCACGCAGGTCGAAATCGCCATCAAGTTCGCGATTAACGCGGGCCAGCAGATTCAGGTTGAAAGCGGCGGTGACGCCCAGCGCATCATCATATGCAGGCTCGAGCACACTGCGGTCCTTTTTCAGATCTGCTCCCAGCAGCAGCGCATCACCTTCGCCAAGCACCCGGCGCAAAGCGCGCAGAAAGGCAGGCGCTTCGTCCTTGCCAAAGTTGCTGATGTTTGAACCAAGAAAGAGTGCGAGTGTGCGACCCCGTTGTTTCGTGCTTAGCGCTGACAAGCTATCGAAGTAGTCCGCGGCATAGGCCTCAATGCGCAGACGGGGAAAGGATTGCAAAAGGATTCGGGAGCTGCTGTCCAGGGCCGAAGCCGAGATGTCTACCGGTATGAAAAGGAGATCGTCCTGCTTATTCAGCAACGCCTCCACGATCAATTTCGTCTTTGAAGCGTTGCCACTGCCCATCTCCAGCAGTGTCTTATGTCCGTCAACCGAGCTCACAATCTCATCTGCATAGCGCTCGATAATTTCATTTTCGGCGCGTGTGAGGTAATACTCCGGCAAGAGGCAGATGGCGTCGAAGAGTAGGGAGCCAAGTTCGTCGTAGAAATACTTGGGCAAGAGCCGCTTGGGTTCAGCAGACAAACCCTTGTGCACATCCTCGGCAAAACCCGCTGATGGATCGCGCTTTACGAGGTTGTGGATCACCAGCCTGTCTTCGCCGATGTGGACCGGTTCTGTTTGCGCCAATTGCTCTCTCCTCGTCTTTAGCGTCCTTTCCGAATTGCAGAGCCCGTCTTAGTGCTGGTTGGGGGGGGGTGACTATGATAACTGATCAATCTCGATTAGCAACTCCCAACAGTGACGGGATGATCGACCGCCAAGATATGAAGCTCAACCGCAACACAACGGTCAACTACTCAGACACGACGAGCATTAATCCCGATATGACGCGGTTTGCGATCGCGATTCGAAGCAACCTCAGCAGGCAAAACTTTCAACGCGACTTTGCGATCAAGTTTCGTGTCTGGCGCGAGATAAACCCCACCCATCCCGCCCGCGCCGAGGTTTGAGAGAAGGCAGCCGCAGGATGATCATTGCGCCGACGAAAGCGATCGCCGCCAGAGCGAAAAATGCGGCTTCCGTCGAATTGGTGGCGGTGCGGATGCGGCCGATGAGATCGGGGCCGAAGTGCCCGCCCAGGTTGCCGACCGAATTGATCCAGGCGATTCCAGCGGCGGCAGCAGTACCGGAGAGGAACGCCGTGGGCAACGACCAGAACGTTGCCACCCAGGACAGGGTCCCCGCGGTTACCAAGGTCAGCGCGATGATCGACGGAATCGCCGCATGGCCGATCAACGCCAGGGCGATCAGTCCTACCATGGCGACGAGCAGCGAGCCGGCAGAGTGCCAGCGGCGCTCTCCGGTGCGATCGGAATGGCTGCCCACCACCACCATCGAAACGGCGGCCGCGCCCCAGGGAATCATGCTCAGCAAGCCGACCTTGAGGAAGTCCTTCTTGTCGATGCCGAGTTCCTGAATGATGGTCGGCATCCAGAAATTCACCGCGTAGAAACCGACCACGCCGCAGAAATAGACCAGCGCAAGGGCCCAGACACGGCCATCCCTGAAGGCATCGATGAAATGGTGCTTTTTCCCGAGTTCGGATTTCGACGCATCGTCCTCCGCAACCCGCTGCATAATCATCGCCTTCTCCTGGTCGGTCAGCCACTTGGCTTTCTGCGGACCGTCGTCAAGCAATACCAGCACCAGCGCTCCGATGATCACGGAGGGGATGCCTTCCAGCAGGAACAACCACTGCCACCCGCGCCAGCCGTTGACGCCGTCCACGTACTGCATGATCGCGGCTGAGACTGGTGACCCGATCACGTTCGAGATGGCGATGGCGGTCATGAACAGCGCCACCATCTTGGCGCGACGTGGACCCGGGAACCAGTAGGTCAGGTACAGGATGATGCCCGGGAAGAAGCCCGCTTCCGCTACGCCGAGCAGAAAGCGCAGGAAGTAGAAAGTGAACTCGGCGTCGGTGCAGTTGAGCATCGTCGCGATCGCGCCCCAATGGATCTGGTGCGTGAACATGAAAGCCGAGGAGATGATGCCCCAGGTGATCATGATCCGCGCAATCCAGATCCTGGCGCCGACCCTCTCGAGTATGACGTTGCTCGGCACTTCGAATATGAAGTAGCCGATGAAGAAGATGCCGGCGCCAAAGCCGTAGATCGTGTCGCTGAACTGCAGGTCGGGCGCCATCTGCAGCTTGGCGAATCCGACGTTGACTCGATCGAGGAAAGCGACGATGTAGCAGAGGAACAGGAACGGAATGAGCCGTTTGGCAACTTTTGCATAAGTTGCCGTCTCGAACTCCGGAGAAAAATTGGTGGCCAATTGAGTCTCCTCCTCTAATGTTGTTCTGTTGTAATCCAACCGCAGGTCTTTGAATCTTGGATCAGAGTGCAAACTGTCGAATATCGGTTTCGGTTTTTAATGACGATGCTCTCCGTGACTCCGTCCGACGATAGTCAGTGTTCGGATCGTGGTTCTGATTTTCAAAGGGGAGCACCGCGATTGATTCGATAGCGGCTTCGGTATGCCCGGCAGTGCGGTACAAAGCGAATGCGCCAATGGCAGCAGCGACAACGATGATGATTGAGAGAAACGCGGCCAGCTTATGGCGTTTGATTCCGGTGACGACGGACTCGACGCTTGATGTTTGCGTTGCAGGAGAGGCGACCAGTTCGGTCCGAAGCAGAGAGTCCGATGAAGGATCGCGCGAACTATCCGAGCCGGTTTGCGCGCTTGCTTGCTCGTTTGGCGAAAGCGAACTCCCAGCGCGAGTCTCGATTGATTTGCTCTCAAGTACGTCCGCGTCCACACTCGGGAATGGAAACAGCATTAGACGGCGAATCACTACCCCAATGCCGCCTGTTGCGCTGAACAAGCAGCGCGCCCGCAAATCAATTTCATAATTGGCCTAATAGTTTAGCTTTCGCAGCTCCTTCACAAAATCCCGTGTCGCGTTGACAGGCGGTGGTCGGTTGAAGGTGAGACCGTTTGTAAAGACCTGCGTCTTTTTGGTTCGCCAAAGAATGCGAGGGACTGGGGCTCCGTTCGGTCCTGTCCCTGTCGAACAAACCAGCATCTCGCCGAGGTAGGTTGCATTGGAGGGGTTTGTGTTACCCACCACGTTTGCACCCGTGGCTTGGTCGGTTAACGCAAAAATAACAAAGAACTCAGCATCTTCTTTGCGTCCAACCAGTATGAGTCTCGAGATCGGTTGCAGTTCCCTGAGGATCGTGTCGCGGCTATCAAGGTCGGTTGCAACCACGAAAACTTTCCGCAACGGTAGAATCTCGTTGATTGAACCATATTGGGCGCTGGCAAGAACTTCAGCAACGGTCTGTTGTGGCGGGGCAGCGCCAGGTATCGTGTTTGGAGCAGGGCCCGCAGTTAATTGATTAATCCGTACTCGCGCGATCAGCGAATACTGTCCGTTTGGATAGTTATTCAGATAGTCCTGAAAATCCTGGGCACGTTGACTATATCTGACGTTGTTCCAATACTGCTCTTCCACAGCCGACACGACCGGCGAGCTTTGGGTCGAGCTACCGCCAAGTTGGCTTATTCTCAGGCGAGCGAGCGATGAATACATCCCATTCGGATAATTATACAGATAGCCCTGGAAGTCCTGCGCCCGTTGACTATTGCTGATGTTATTCCAGTATTGCTCTTCTGCCGTTGAATTTACTGCCGGATTCGTAGGCGCGTTTCCACTAAGTTGGGATATCTTGAGTCGTGCGATCGGCACAAATTGTCCATTTGGATAATCCCGCAAATAGTTTTGAAAGTCCTCGACTCGCGAGCTGTTTTTGACTGCATCCCAATATTGCTGTTCGACGGAGGAAGTCGCGGAAGGCATCGACGAAGGGTTGCTTACGCCAGGCGTCAGCGCTGATCCTGTACTAACGGAACCGCCAAGCTGGTTTATGCGCAGACGAGCGATCGGTGCGTATTGGCCGTTCGGGTAATTATTCAGATAGTCTTGAAAATCCGACGAGCGCGTACTGTTCTTGACCGCATCCCAATATTGCTGTTCCACGGTAGAAGCCGCTGAACCGGACGGAAGAGGGTTGTAGTTGCCGGGCGGAACCTGCGTCGGAGACGAGGCTGAACTAGCGGAACCGCCAAGCTGGTTTATTCGCAGGCGAGCGATGGATGCGTATTGACCGTACGGGTATGAATTGAGATAAGTCTGAAAGTCCCCGACGCGGGAGCTATTCTTGACTGCATCCCAATATTGATCTTCAACTGATGAGGCCGCCGAAGTGTTTGGCGTCACATTGGGCGTTACACTTACGGCGGCACAATCGCCCGGCCCGATCGAGAAGACTCCGATGTAAGCCTTGTACATGTCGTAGACATAGACTGCCCCGCCAATGTTTCTCTGCTTCGCGGGAGAGGTACAGTAATCTTTCAACATCTGAGGCTTTACAGACCGCTCCAGTTGTCCTATTGAAACGTTTTGCTTAACCAGACGCGGAGTCCAACCCGTAAGTCCAAGAAGACTCGTGGCATAATTGCGCTGGCAGCCAGCCGGACAATACGTTGTCGCGTCTGTAAACTCCACGTCGCCAATCGTCGTAGGCAGAGTTTTTCTGGTGTCGGCGGCGAGAGTAGTTAGAAACTGCGCATCTGGTGATGTCCGAGTCGGTGTGCTTTGGGAAGTGTTTGGCGCCACGTTTGGCGTGAGATTTGCGGGGCAATCGGCGGGCGTGACGAAAAAGGAGCCGATTAAAGCGTTGTACACGTCGTAGATAGTGACTGTACTGCCAATGTTTCTCTGTTTCGCCTCAGAGGTACAGTAGTCCCTCAACATCTGAGGCTTTACAGACAGCTCCAGTTGACCTATCGAAACGTTTTGCCTAACCAGATTCGGAGTCCTACCCGTAATCCCAAGAAAACTCGTGGCATTGTTGCCCTGACAGCCAGCCGAACAATACGATATCGCGTCCGTAAACTCCACGTCGCCAATCGTCTCAGGCAGGCTGTTTCTAATGTCGGCGGCGACCTTATTTAGAACCTGCGCATCAGTCTGTGCCCTTGCTTCTTCATTGGCAAAAGTGAATAGCATTGCCAGGAAAACCGAAACTGACAACATACGCAACTTGTTCATGGTCTCATCCTCTTTCATAGTTTGAACCTGACTCATGATCGCACAGAATTGGCCAGA
>CAZVHN010000218.1:0-3033 GCA_964626895.1 uncultured Chloracidobacterium sp.
GAATCGTAATTGTCGATCATCAGCAGCATAACTCTACCTATCTATTTGATTTAGCTTGGCATGTGCAGGCTGATTTTCATTTGATACCCGCATATATACCCGCTTTTTGACGCGGTAGCCCGCTCTTTTCGGGCCTCGGTCGCCGATGCGCTCGGCGTAGCGATAGGGATTTCAGGCGGCAGGCTTACGCCAGCGCCAGCAGAGGGATGCAGCAGAGTAAAGGCGGGAGTTCACGCAGCAATTATCGCACCGCTTAGGCTTGTCGCCAATCGGCTCAGTTCTCGCGCTTCGCTCTCCGCCACTCCCACGGCGGCAGGTAGCCAAAATATCGTCTACTTGATTAGATCCAAATTCATCTCTGAGCATACCCCGGTCATCACTGAGCTTTTGTGAATGGGCATTCCGTCGCCACCCTTGCTCTGTAGCATGTCGAATCGCTTTATGCCATCGGCGTCGGTGTAGAACGTGTACAGCTCGATTGTCATTCCCGGAAAGATAACTAGAAACGTCGCATCATTCTTACCGCGACGCAGAAGCAGGATATTTCCTCCATCCTGCCGAAATGAAATGACCTGCTTTCGAGTATCAACAATAAGGATGTCATATTCACCGTTCTCTAGCTGCTGAAGGGTGGTGAGGCCACCCGTGATTTTGTCCTGTTGGAAACCGCTGTCCTTCTTAGAAACCAGCGGAGTGCGATGGTAGTAGGCCTGACCGACTGGGTCTGAGCAGACGGCAACAGCCTCAGCGCACGCGCTTCCCGTCACTAGCGCAATGAAACTCGCACCTAGTAAACGTAAGACGCTACTTCGAAAGTCTCTCATCGCCTATCCCGTTCGGTAAATCGTTCGCCCCTCCGCCCAGGACGCGAACGAAGCGACGCTCCCTCGGCTTCATTTCTTGAACCGCCCTTTCTCGCACCAGAATTTCGTTTTGACGTCTGGTTGATTCTGAAAAAGAATTTGTGCTTGATCGCAATTTCCGCGATTGTAAGCTTCATCGACTGCCGCATCGAAAGTCGCAACATGCAGCCGCAGCAAGACGCATGCGCGTCGATGCGTCGTTACTGCCAGCACTCCACCAGGACCGTGAATCCCTGTGCCCGCTTCGCGATCTCGGTATTGGGTAATGCAGTGCCGCGCACGCCGTCGGAATAGTTTACCCCGGACGAATCGAGCAGACTCCGCAGGATCGATGCCTTCACCGCGAAGTTGACGTTCTGCGGGATGTCTCCGGTGAGTTCGGCGACCTTGACCGCGTCGAGCTTGCTGACCACCACACCTGCGACCGCCCCGGCGGAGCTCAACAATGGCCCTCCGCTGTTTCCGGGTTGGACGGCAGCGGAAATCTGCAAGTGGCGATTATCGTTGCGCAGGCCAGACAGACTACTGATGGTGCCGGAAGTCACCGTGAGGCCGGACAAGAGTCCATGAAGCGGAAATCCCGCAACAGTCACTGACTCGCCAAGCCTGGGTCGCTCCGAGCTGATCTCGGCAGACGGTCCAGCATCGCCGGTAACGGCAATCAGAGCCAGGTCATTCCGTGAGTCATCTGCCTGGACGCGCGCCGCCTTGTTGCCGTTCACCGCCAGGCTGTTGCAGCCCTCGACAACATGATGGTTGGTCACAATCCATCCGGTCGCCACGCGAAAGCCGCTTCCGGTCGAGGCTGGAATGGAACTGGGTTGGCGACGGTCTGGAATCGGATTGGTCGGTGGAGTATCGGAAGCCAATGGCGATTTCGCTACCCACTTACGCGCATCGGCTTGAGCCGCAGCCCGTTGGGCCGTCGTGAGTCGCATCTCGACTCGGTCGCGAGCCTTGGCTGAGTCGTCGTCACCTTGGGCGGCTGCGAGATTCCACCAAAAGTAAGCTTGCTGGTCGTCCTTGGGCACGCCTTGACCATCTGCATACATGTTCCCAAGGATATATTGCGCTATCGCGTCTCCTTGATCCGCAGCCTTGCGATACCAGTACAGCGCTTGCTGGTCGTCCTTGGGCACGCCTTGACCATTTGCATACATGATCCCAAGGATATATTGCGCTTTCGCGTCTCCTTGATCCGCAGCCTTGCGATACCAGTACGCCGCTTGCTGGTAGTCCTTGGGCACGCCTTGACCATTGTCATACATGAACCCAAGGCGCGATTGCGCTATCGCGTCCCCTTGATCCGCGGCCTTGCGATACCAGACCAGGGCCGCTCCGAAGTCCTTGCGCTCGTAGGCGGCGGATCCTTCCTCGAAGGGACCGCTCCACGCAACGCTGGAGAGCGCGAGGAGTGATGCAAGTATGGCTGCCAGAATGTTCTTCATGGAATCGGCCTCCGATCATCGCGCATTTGTCGGATGAAAAATATTTCTCCGCGCCGAGAGCAGTGCCAGGCAAAGATTGAATACTTGCAAGATAAACACATGGATTCAAACTTTACACCCATCAAGACCCACCGGCACTCGCCGGATCAAAATTTGGTCTTCGATACCACTTCGCAATCCCCGGAAACCGGGATGCTACCATTCGGTGTCCACTTAAATCGTCCCGACGATCTGCTGACTTGGACCATCGCCGATCCTTTAGCGTCATATGCATGGATGAACGCGGGTGTAAAGTTCACCGATGATGCGCGGTGTCCCTGAACAGTCAGACTGCGCTTACTCTCGGAAAAAATAATGGCCACAAGTACCCCGCTGACGTGAGCTGGCGCACCCACGACACAAGACAAGTCAACATCATCGGCAATTTGTTTTTGTCCACCCTCCACGCGTTCGACCATTCCCTGATCCCGAAGCAATCTGCGGGCGATGGGTTGCACTTGCTCCTCTGCCCAAGGGTATTCCTCGGCATGGCCTCGGCAGCCACTGGACCGCTCCGTCACGCCGCTTGCGGGTGCAAGCCCCGCGCCGTCGCTGCGACAGCGCGAATGCGAGCAGCGGTGATCTTGGTTGCGCCTCATCCTCGTCCGCCCGTCACGCGCCTTGCAGAGCAACCCGCCCGCCGGGCTACACCTCTGCGGACTCGATCCCCGCCAGCGCGCATA
>CAZVHN010000219.1:0-8965 GCA_964626895.1 uncultured Chloracidobacterium sp.
GTCACCCTCGTTCACATCTTCTGGCCCCGATTGTGGCGAGTCTTTCGCCGGCGTAGACTGAGTTTCACTTCCGGCAACTCGGCGGGGCCGTTGCTTCGGTTGCTCCTGGCCAATGGCTGTCAAAACTCCTGGGAAGAGGCAAAGCAGCAGCAGGGTTAGGGTCCTCTGGCGCAATCGGCAAAGAAGGTTGGATTTGCTTGCTTGCATGGCGATAAGATCCGGGTCGAAGTTTTCGTTAGAATATAACCGGAAATGCCTAGACTGCAAAAGCGCTGGGTTCATTGCAGGTTCAAAACAGTCCTAGCGACGGAGGCGCGGCAGAAGGTAGCCAGGGGCAAGCGCTTGGCGCGACGCCCCTGGGTTTCGTCAATCACACGACCGCCCTGGAAGGGCGTAAAGAACCTCGCAAAACCTGAGTACCTGGAAAGATTGAAACTCAGTGCGATTGAATATGACGAGCGCCATGTTTGATGATGCTTGCTGCGCCCCTTCAGGGCGCGGTTGTGTTTGTCGGACTTGATCCAGGGGCTGCGCGCTAAGCCGCTTGCCCCTGGCTACCCTCTGCCGCGCCTCCGGCGCTGGTTGAGTTGGGCCCGGCGCTACCGCTTCTCGGTTCCGTAGTTGAAAGGTACTGTCTGTCCGGCGTCAATTAGTTTTCCCACTCCAAGTTGCCTCAACTCGGGAATTCTAATTGTCGCTGATCACTGTCAAAGTGAAATTAGGATAGTACCGTTTCTTTTCTTGCTCACCTTGACAGCCCTGCTGTGGTTCTCTTAGCATGACGTTCGCTCAAGAGCGACTTATCATAGTGGTCGCAATCTTAGTTGATGCTCTTTGAAGTGCGCGTGCCCAGGAAAGGTTTTAGTAGAGCCAGACATCATGTCCGGCAGTGGGGCAGCGATTGGCAGGAATGCCTGTCCCAGGTATAGAGGCACGTATGTCAATGGTAGACGGCTTCCCTTACAAGGAAGAGGTTGGGGGTTCGAGTCCCTCCGTGCCTACCATTTACTGTAGCAGGATGGAAATTGTTGCTTGTCTCAGGACAGACAGAGTATCGTGCGACAGGGCAAGATGGACAGACCAAACAGTCTGTTCTCCTTTTGATAATTTGGGTTTGAATGCGGAGTCGTAGTTCAGTTGGTTAGAACGCCGGCCTGTCACGTCGGAGGTCGCGGGTTCGAATCCCGTCGGCTCCGCCACTTTGAAGCGGTTGTCCCTCAGCAGATTGAAGGGCAACCGCCTTTTGCTTTTGGATTCAGAGCCTTTTGAACCCATCCTCCAAACTTGCACCGACAATCTGCACGTGGCCGATATGCGGAGGCCCTTCCCAACTTCTCATGACTCTCATTAGCACGACTGCGATTCTTGGTTCGAACGGACTCTTGACATAACCCACCCGTCCCATTTAAGGCAGCGCTTCTGGGTAAGAGTGATCCTGAGGGTATACTCAGGTCGCGTCATTTGCGACAAGTTTCAAGGTACGACTTCGATGATCACTGTGGCCAAAGCCATTCAGATTATTATGGAGCAGACTCAGCCGCTGTCTCCTGAGCGCGTCGGGCTTGAAGATGCATTGAGTCGATTTCTCGCCGAAGACGTAATCGCCGATTCTGACCTGCCGCCTTTCGATCGTTCCCAAATGGATGGTTACGCAGTGCGGGCTGCTGACACTCAAAATGCCCCGGTTCGCTTGGGCATTGTGGGCGAGTCGGTGGCCGGCGCGGGTTGGCATAACGAAATGCTGGCTGGTCAAGCCGTGCGCATCATGACAGGCGCACCAGTGCCGAAAGGCGCCGATACCGTGCAGGAGGTGGAGCTAACGCGCGAACTGGATGAAGGAGCGACCGTCGAGATCCAGCGCCCTGCGAACCTTGGGAAATCAATTGTGGGCCGCGCCAGTGAGATCAGAGCAGGCGAGACAGTTTTACGGGCAGGCGAACGGATCAATGCGGCGATGATGGCAGCGCTGGCGTCGTTCGGTTACGCTCAGGTGAGCGTCGGGCGGGAACCCAGGGTGGCGGTGCTCGCGACAGGAGCCGAATTGGTGGCTGTTAACCAAAAGCCCGGCGCGGACCAAATACGCGATTCGAACAATTACTCTATCGGCGCCTACGCCGCGCTTGCCGGCGCCACCGTCAAACTAATGCCCCTCACGGGCGATGACCCGGGCTTGCTGAAGCAGCAGATCACCTCGGCTGCCGAACACTCCGACGTTGTTGTCACCTCGGGCGGCGTTTCGATGGGAGTTTATGATTTCACCAAGACGGCCCTGAAAGAACTTGGCGGAGAGATATTCTTTGAACGTGTCTCGCTGCGTCCCGGTAAACCAACAGTCTTCGCACGACTGCCAAACGGCGTACTCGTATTTGGTTTGCCGGGAAATCCGGTGTCGGTCTCGGTGACCTTCAATCTGTTTGCGCGCACTTCGTTGCTCGCAATGCAGGGGGCGAAACAAACGGAGTTAGAGAAAGAAATAGCGCTGCTCGCGAAAAATGTGAAGGGCGCAAAGGAACGCGAGAGCTACCTTCCCGCTCAATTGAGCACCAACGATGACGGTCAACTTTTGGCCACGCCGTTGAAATGGGGAGGCTCCTCCGATTTCGTCGGGTTTGTAAGGGCCACGTCGTTGATAATTGTCCCCCCAGATGCATTCGCAATTGAAGCGGGAACAAAGGTGCGTGTTGTGCGCTTGCCGATGTGACCGAGGACCATTAGGCCTTAGAATCAGAGTGAGAGTGGCGAATGAGTGAAACTGATCGGAAGAGCTGGAGCGCCGGCGCGCACGAGCGAAAGGTAGAAAACCTTTACGCGGGCGGAGTGGAAAACTACGCAGATTGGCACAACGGTTATCTGAACTTTGGACTTTGGGAAGATGGTATCGATCATTACGTGAAGGCCGCTGAGAACCTGGTGCACCGAATGGGGACAATTCTCGCTCTCAACAAAACCAGCGAACTTCTTGATGTCGCGCCAGGGATGGGCACGCAGGATATTTACCTGTTTGAGAATTTTGCTCCCCTCTCCATCGATGGCCTCGACGTAACCTGGGGACATATTGCACACGGCAGGCGGAGGGCAACCGAGGCCCACATACAAGATAGGGTGCGCTTTCATCACGGGACGGCCGTCGAACTTCCCTTTCCTGATGAGAGTTTCACGCACATATTGAGCATTGAAGGCCCCCAGCACTTTGATACGCGGGAAAAGTTTTTGCATGAAGCGCACCGCGTATTGCAGCCGGGCGGCGTCATCGCGATGGCTGACCTCATTGTAAAAAGACCGCCGGCTAATTTCTTGGAAAAATTCGTTGCCGAAGCCGCGCGGAGCCTATGGAAGGTCCCGCGCGAGAATGTCTACCCGGCTGACGTCTACAGCAAGAAAATGCGGGGCGCAGGATTTGAAAACATTGAAATCAACGAGACGGGCGGGCTAGTGATTCCCGGCTACTACTTCGAGCAAATGCGCCCGGAAAGTATTCGCGCGATCAGCAAAATTCGCGGTTTCGCATTAGCCAGGCTTAGCTTGCTCCTGGACATTGCTGTGTACCGGGGGTTCACAATGGGTTTGTTGGAATATGTACTTGTGCGTGGACAGAAAGGCCTGGAGCTCTTTTGATTGCCACCCTTACCCTGATACCGCTGTACCCGACTTCTGTTCATCCCTAGCTTTCGCAGTTTTGATTCCCAAAAAGCCCAGGGTGGCTTCGAGCCTGCGAAAGAACTTGATCTTGTTCAAAAGTGGATTAAGCCAGCCATTGGTGATGCAGTAGTGCGTTTCAAATGGTTCCGTGTGATGGATCTGATGATGCCGGGGTTCCAGGACCAGGCGCATTCGCTGCAACCAGCGTACTCCGGCGGAAGGCTTTTCCTGATGCGCCCACTTGTGAAAGACGTTGGTCGCGGCTGTGGCGGCGGCCATTAAAGTTGTGCACCAGATCGCAAACGCGAGCAGCCCATGCTGGCTCACCCAAAGCATATACAAGCACAGCGCGAGGACTGGAACGGCCAGTATGCACACGTTTCCTACAAGACTCACGAACGTGTGCGTGCAAATGTCACGGGGAAAAATGTGGTGTTGCCGAAATGGTTTAATCAGTGCCGAGCCCACCACTGGAGTATCTTCCGAGAAGTAAGTGTCTCCGCCCCAATGTACCAACCCTCCGACGAAGTCGCCCAACACTAACGCGAGTGGAATTGCGAGTGCCGCCAGCCAGAGAAGTTCGAGCTCGTACAGACGAGCGAACGAGAAGTAGACATTGGGGACAAACAGGACCGGAAAGAGGATCGACGTTGAATGTTCCAGGAACGAATGAGCCGGAGTGGAGTGTTCTGCGATCCCACTGTATCCGGTGGCAGGACCCGCCGGTGCGCCGTGCGGCGTAAGAACCGCCGCCTCCGCCAGATGATCAGCTTGCGCCTGCGGAGGCGAGATAATTCGCTCCTCTTCCAAAGCGACGGGATCTTGAATAAGAGCTGACATTACTCAAATAGTGATGATGCGCGGCTTGCAATAACCTTCGATCGAGATTGCCGCAATTCTGTTTGAGACAACTTTAAACCCGGCGAATCCCGGCAGGCTTTCCATCCGCTGGCCCACATTCTTATCAAAAATTTGCACACCATTGACGCCCTTGAACAGTGTGGAGATAACGTAGTCTGTTTCCTTTTATGGCTTCCGGCCCTGTCCCACGGGTGTCCAGAACATACCCACCATAAATCGTGAAAGCTTGCGCGTAAAGTCTGAACTTTCCAACCGAAGACGGGCTACCTGCCAGTAAAAATTCGAGTGAATTGCTTCCTCCTGAGCGATGGCGCGCAGTAACTGTTCAAGCACCGGGTGACCCGCGAGTTTCCATAGCTGGCGGTAGCCCTGCAGCGTGGTCATCTCGTTAATGGCGCCCCACACCATGTGGACCCCGGAAAAATGTCTCCCAAACATTTTCGCTATCAATGAACTGAGCTGATTCTCGATTGTGTAACTCCGCGGAATGGCCGCTCTGGCATCGTTCCACCAGTCTTTACTGGTTTGAATACCTGTGGCGTTCATGAATCGGTTGATCAACCTGGTATGCTCATACTCTTCCACACTCCAGCGATCCATGAACTTGCGAAAGAACGGGTTCCGACCCGTCGGGGTGCGCAGAAGCTCGTTGTAGTAGACCTCTGTATAGCTCTCCACGTCGCGCATGTAATATAGCACTGGAACGAACTCCGGACTGATCGGATAGTTTGCCACCTCATCCCAGCGAATGCTATTAACGAACTCATTGGTCAGCGCACGCGGTTGCTGTTCATACCAATCAAGGATCTCTTTATCTGTTTCAAACATGAGGGGACACTTCGCGGTTACGGTACAACGACGTGTTACGGATGTCTGACCTTACGAGGACTGCCCTGCGATTGGATTTTCCGAGTTAGATTATTCTGATATGCTGAACAAAAGGCAATAGTCATTTTACATAGTGGATCACTTTGAGCCCAAATTCGATGTGTTTTCGAATCCCGAAGGGATTTAAGTCAATAGCAGTGGGCGAGCATTTGCGACGCCCACGGAGGATCGGAGGAAAAGATTCCTGACCCTGGAAGGGTCAAACAGCACCCGAAAATGTGACCCCTTCAGGGTCAGGCATGTTTCTTACGCCTATCCGTGGGCGTCGCGCAACGCTCGCCCACGGCTATTAACTTAGATCCCTGCGGGATGATGTACAGAAACCCAACTACCGTCATCTTACATTTGCCACATCGCTTGCGTCACACATCGGTAAATACATTTTCGCTCCTCTGGAGCTGGCGCTATATCTAAGACCAACGGTCTATAAACATTCCATCCCTAAAGGGGACTGGGTTGTGTACGATGAAAGAGTTATCCCATGTTGACGAACACGGCCGCGTGCGGATGGTTGATACCAGCGCAAAGACGATGAGTTTCCGGCGCGCAGTCGCCTCGGCGCGCGTGTTGATGTCGCCTGACACACTCGCCGCGTTGGAGAGCCGCCGCACTCCCAAAGGCGATCCGCTGGAGGCCGCTCGCCTCGCCGGTATCATGGCCGCCAAAAAAACCGCGGAGCTGATACCGCTTTGCCACCCACTTCCCTTAACCCACATCGACGTACGCGCAAATGTGAAGGAGGACGGTGTGCACCTCGAAGCAGAGGTAGCCACGAACGCTCAAACCGGGGTCGAGATGGAAGCCTTAACTGCGGTCTCTATCGCGGCGCTGACCGTATACGACATGTGCAAGGCGATGGACAAAGGAATACGGATTACTGAGGTGCGACTCGAAAGTAAGACAGGCGGCAAATCGGGTGATTATCGGAGAGAAGACTCTGATTTCTGAGTCCGATTTCTGACACGAGTGGAACATCGTCAATTTGTTTGACGTTTACCAGGTTTACTTAGGACGAGTTCTTAAGTCGTCAGACTTGATGAGAACCAATTGGGACCGAATGGTGCTGAACTTACTGGAGATTTAACGATGAGAGTAAGAATTTCCCATGATGCGCGGCCACAGGCGATGACGTTGCTGGCCGCAGCCGCAATATCAATTGCCCTCTGGTTCATCCCCTTTGCCGAAGTGTTGACCTATCCCTTCCGAATTTTTGTGACCTTTATCCATGAGGGGGGACATGCGATCGCCGCATTGCTCACGGGAAACTCAGTCGGGAGCCTGAGCGTGGCGATGAACGCCAGTGGTGAAACTTACACGACCCAAGGTGGACTGGTGTCCCAAATTTTTGTGGCGAGCGCTGGGTACCTGAGTTCAATGGCCTATGGCGGACTGCTGCTGGTGCTGATTCGGAAAGCGATCGCCGCGCGCATCGTATTGATCGGATCGGCCGCGGTGATCTTCGCGCTGACTTTGATTTATGGAATCCTGACACCAATGTTTTCGTGGGGCGCACTCTCCGGTATTCCCTTCACTCTTCTTGCGGGGACATCTCTCTCGGTCGGCCTGGTCGCGCTGGCTAAATTTGCGAGCGCCAGGGTGGCGGCTTTTTTCGTAAGCTTTCTGGCAGTCCAGTGTGTCTTGAATGCGCTGCTGGATCTAAAGACGGTTTTCTTTCTTTCGTCGCCGTTTGCGACCAGCGTTCCTACTGACGCCGTAAACATGGCCAACGCTACCGGAATTCCTGCGTTCATCTGGGCCGTCATCTGGATTGCCATCGCACTGGCTATCCTGGCCCTGGCAATGCGCATATACGTCGTCACGCGAGATTCAAGGAACCAGCCGGATCTCCCGTTTGAAGATGTTCTCAATACCTAGTGTCCTGTCTCTAAATTTTCAATAAGAGCGGGTATCTGCTCGCAAACGGAACGGTCATACTTGCTATCTGCGATCACTCAGGTCTCCACACGCACAGTGTTTGCTGCGTATTTGAAGCATGGCTGCTTCCGCTCCACGATACTCATCAGCCCCAAGCGGTATAGCTACTACCGATCCGTCATTGAACTCAATACGAATCTCATCTTGTTCGTTTAAGCTGACTTGGCTTGGACCAGCGCAGCATCAACGGTCAGGAAAACCGATACATCATCCGAGCCATTGTTGGCAGACGCGATATCGGGCTTACCATCCGAATTAAAATCCGCGATCGCAACAGCGACCGGATCACGGCTGCAGTGAGGCTTTGGCCCACGCGAAAATCCGGCGCTTCGCAAACAGGTAATGCTATGACTAGCCTTGACGCAAGCAGGAGAGCCAGAACAGCTAAGCAGAGTGAATTCAAACGCTGCGCTCTGGCGCGAAAAAGTAAACTCATTTGGGTCGTCCGTCAGTCGTTTCTAGAATTTGTACCTATAAGGAGAGCTGAAGTCAGCGTAGGGGGGGTGCTGAAAAGTCAAACGCGTGATTCTCGCTTCAACCAGACGTGTCGGGCGCGCAAGTCAGTGAAGGCAGGGACGTTTTTTCCGGAAGAGTCAAAAGGCAAGAGTGATACGGAAATCTGGTTTCCGTATCACTCTTGCTTTTGATTCTTCTCGTTTATGACTCTTTACGGAAGCGCTTCGATAGCGACGAAGACACGGAAGCTGCCCGTTTGCATCACCCCAAACATAAAGTTGAGGTTGATGCTCTGAGTATTCGCCAAGGGAGTACCCAGTGTGATGGTGCCGACAGCGACGGTGGAATTCATACCGCCGCCAATTGTCACGCTGTCGGAGGGTGCTTCAAGCGTAAGGTTCTCGACTGTGACAGGCGGTCCGCCGCCGGACAGCGTCACTGAGAAGTTGCCGGCGTTGGCCAAAACTCGCAAGTCGGCATTGGCCGCAATCCGGTTATTCAGCGTCGTTATGTCGATGATTCGGAACCGCAGGCGCGTGACGTCACCGCCTGTGTTGTTGGTGAATCTATGTCTGGTCTCCAGCAAGCCCAGGTTGGAGTGCGTTGTGTTGCAGATGACGCTCGGCGAGCTAACCGGCGGGCATGCCGCGAACAACGTGCGCACGCGGTTAGGCGCGGTTGCGGAACCCACTCCGCTATCGAGACGTGCGTCGGAGATCTGGACGAGTGTTTTGTTAACAGGGGTGGTCAGGTTCTCGGGTCCCGGCGCGCCCGCGATCGAGGCCCTGGTGCTGAACGTCCCGCCCGTAGTGGAGACGAAGATGAAGTCGTTGTCGTTGTTTTCTGTGTCCTGCGGCAATCGCGTAGCCACCGGTATCTTACGCACGAAGCTGTACTCGCCGTTGACGGTGATACCCCCGGTGCCGGCGCCGCTGGGCGTGATGTTGGTGCCTTCGAAGAAGAGAGGATCGCGATTGTCGAACCCAGCCGAGTCAATTCGGGTAGCCGCTGTAGGAGTCGCTCCTGCGAAGAAGCCCACGCCCGAGCCGTCTACTATGTTCGTACTCAAAGTCCCGTTGGAGCTGGCTACTGCGGCTAGACTATACGTAGCGCCCGTGATCAGGTAGTGGCCCCGTCCCGGAATGGTTGTGGTGCTGCTTCCGAGCGCCCCCGGAACTGTGAACCT
>CAZVHN010000220.1:0-6763 GCA_964626895.1 uncultured Chloracidobacterium sp.
GACTTCTGTGCGCGACGATCGGTACATTCAATGCCGTGCATCGTTACGCCGCCGGGACGCAGCACGCGCCTGACTTCGGCAAGCACCGCATCCTTTTCTTCAAACCCGACGTGACCGATTACGTCGAGACTGACCACACAGTCGAAACTCGCGTCCGCGAGAGGCAGGTGCGAGAGTTCAGCGCTAAGAGTGGAGTCGTAGCCGTTGCGCTGCGCAGCCTGCGCGCACTCTGGCGATAGATCAACTCCTGTCAGCGTTATTCCCTTGCGCTTTAACAGAGCCAGCATCCCCGCGCCGCAGCCGAGATCAAGCACGGAAGAACCTGCGCGGACGTTATCGTAAATCCACATCGTCCGCGCGAAGCGCATGTCAAAACGGTCCAGCGCCTTGAAGTAACGCGCGTCGAGCACCTCGTCCGAAACAAACTTCGTGCGGTAAAACTCAGCAGGGTCGACGATCCCGGCGCGTTGATATAGGTCGTTTCTGGGTGAAGATGGCATGTCTTCTAACGGCGTAAATCGTGAATCGTGAATCGTAAATCGCCAGCCGCGACCGGTCAGCGTTTACTCTACCCAGTCCGTGAAGCGGACGATTGATAATAGCCCACCGATTCATCGGTGGGATCAAACACGAAATAGACAGGTAGTCCGTGAAACGGACGGCTGAGGCAGCCTCGACGCCCAAAATCGTGAGTTCGGGATGGTAATGGTGAATGGACGTTCAGGACCATTTCAGTCGCCCGTTTGATAGTGTTTTAATTTGAAATTCGTCCGCTTAATGTCATTTGCGGCTCCTGGGCGACGTAATGACGACCGTCGGAGCGTAGGTTGTTAGCCGAATGTGGACAGGCTCAGGGATCAAGTGGTAGTGGCGCCTCCCATCGCGCGACATCAAAACAAATGTGCCCTCTGCTGCTTCCTGAACGCGGCCACGGTTTGCACCACCGCGAGTTGAGAACTGGGAGTCGCAGTTGGGGCAAACGTAGCGCAAATTCTTTGGGCTGTTGTCGAGGTTATTCCCGCTTACATGATCCAAGATTACGGGAAGCGTCTTGCCCAGCCAGACCAGCGGTTCCGTGTGGAAGGGACAAGCCTGGACATCGCAGCGAATAGGAATGCCCTTCTGTGCGCGCCACTGTGCGTAGTGACGACCAACAGTGGAACGGCTTCGTGGCGTAGGCCGATATTGAAGAACCTCTTCCGTCTTATGAGACTTCATCTCTGCGAAACTCCGATCTAGAGGTTTATCTGCGACGAACCCTTTGGCTTAAACGACGGCACTCAATACAGAACCGGGAGCGGTAGCGACCGCACTCAGCTCCCGCGAGCATGCCGCTCCGGAATTGAACAAGCGTCTTAAGCTCTAAAGCTTCTTCTATTCTCGCGTTCTCTTCTCAAAGAAAAGCACCTGGCTGTACAGTAACATGGCGTCCGTTGAGTGCGGTCGCTACCGCTCCCGGTTCTGTAATTCAGTTTTGACGTAACCTCTTAAGTGCTGGGCTATCATAAGGCGTCCGCCAACGCGGACTTACCTTCCGATTCACGATTCACGATTTACGTTTCGAACTTTCCAGCTTGTCCAGCCGCGATTCAATGTCGCGACGTGCGCGATCGAGCAACACTTCGGCCTCGCTCATTTCGAGTGAGAGTTGTCTGAAGCAAACACGTTGCTCTTCGAGACGCTGCCCGTCGCGCTCGCGCAACTCCCGGGCCAGATCGGCCAGCCGTGCGTTCACCTCCAGATTTCGCGCACGTTGCTCGGCCTCCATTTGTGCCCGGTAGGCTTCCATCTCTGCGCGTTGCAACTCAAGTGCTGCTCTTTGCGACTCAATCTCTGCCCGCTGCGTCATCATTTCTATCTGGTTTTGTTCAAGCTGCTGCGCACGGGCCTCGATCTCGGCGCTCATCTCCGCCCGCTGTTGCCCTAGCTGCTGTTCCAGGTCCAGGAGCGCATCCAGCGTATCGCGAAGCGCATGATGCACGGCGGCGTTGAAGTTGATCTGCTCCCACGAGTACCAGTGCGTCGCTTGTTTAAGGCGCCGCTTGACCCACAACTCCAGGCGCGCGAGTCCCCCGCTGCGATTGCTGACGAGGGGCGGCAGCCGATCCCAGGCGCGCGCCGTCGTGGTGAGATAGGCGTCGATTCGCGCCATGGTTTCAGGCGTTTTACTTCCTGATTCGCCCCTGGAGGTAATGGAAGCGTTGGCGGCGCTTGATACAACTGCGCGTGGGGCTTCGGCTTCCAACTCTGCTGTTTTGCGGACGCGCTCCCGTATCTCTCGTAGAGTGCTTTCAACTTCCTCATCAACCATGAGCCACACCCTCTCGCCCTATATTTAATGCTCTCTCTTCGTTCTCCGCGGCAACCGGATTTGCTGGGCGGCGTCGCGCGGTGGCGGTCGCATCGAGGTTGGCCACCCCTTCGGTCCGCGTCATGCTTGTGACATTGAAAAAGAGAGCGCCATCCAGCCAGTCGTAAGCCTGCCCATCGCGGCTGTGAATCGCAAACGAAATCGAATACTGGTCAACTCCGAGCCAGCAGCTAAACGCGAAGCTAACCTCCAATCCCTCGCCGCATCGTACCGAGCCAAACTCGATCTGCTGCTCTTTCGTGTTAGTCCCGTAGGCGTGTATACCGTGACGGTTGCGAATAAGAAAGCCAACCACGGGTCCTTCCACGTCCCGGTGGAAGCGTGCGATCACGCGCACAGTCAAGGGCTCGCCGGTTTCGCTAATCTCGACGCGGCGATGGGCGGCGTCAGTGAGTTCGGCGCCCACGATCTCGGCGCTGCCATCTCCGTGACGATAAGTGTAACTGAGAGGCGCGAGGCTTTCGTCAGCGGGCACGGAATCCGCGGAAGACGTGCGTGCCGATGTCTCCGCATCATACGCCTCCTCGCGCTCCATAATGATTTTCTGATATCGGTTAAGCACGTCGGGGGGGTTGCCGTCTGCGATTACACGTCCGGCATTCAAGAGAATTGCCCGAGAGCACAAGGCACGCACTGCGGCTGCGTCATGAGAAACGAAGAGTACCGTTCTACCATGCTCCTGAAGTTCCTTAATGCGACGCAGGCATCGATGCTGAAAGACTGCATCGCCGACGGCCAGCGCTTCGTCAACGATGAGAATGTCAGGCTCGACGCTCGCCGCGATGGCGAACGCCAGGCGTACATACATGCCGCTTGAATAGGTCTTGACGGTCTGATGAATGAAGGGACCGATCTCCGCGAAACGCTCGATCTCCGGGAGCAAGGCTTCTGTTTCGCTGCGCGAAAAACCCATTAACGCGGCATTCATGAAAACATTCTCAATTCCCGTAAAGTCGAAATTGAAACCCGCGCCGAGTTCGAGCAGGGCGGCAATGCGGCCTTCGTGCCACACGTTTCCATGAGTGGGTTCGAGCGTCCCGGTCATTATCTGGAGGAGTGTTGATTTGCCGCTTCCATTTGGGCCGATGATGCCCGTGGTGGTACCTGCTTCAATCTCAAAACCGATGTCTTTAAGGGCCCAGAATTCGCGATGTCGCTTCCAGCGGCCGCGCGTAACTATCTCCTTCAGGCGATCGTTCGGCCTGTCATAGATGCGATACACCTTGGAAACGCCTTCAACGCGCAGTGCCGGGCTCATATTGTTGAAACGATAACTGTTCTGGGCCAAGCGGTAAAGTCAGGGAAACACGCCCCGGGGGCGCTCAAGTCGTCTAGCCTCAGAGGGTTGTTCGCGGGTTCTGGTTCATCTTGAGTCCGAAAGTTCAGAGTTCAACCTTTAGTTTGCGGCTTAGCGGTGCGGACAATCTAAAGCTTGAACTCCAAACTGAACCAGCACCTGTTCGCTTGCACGCTTGCGGTTACACGCTTGTTCTGCGTAAAATGGCGCTTCTTTTGAGTGCCCCGTGTTAAGGAATAATTCTACAAACTTCACCGGGCGCATACTGCTGCTCAGGCTCCCATGGGCATCTAATCTGCTCTTATCTACGTCTTTATTTCGGAGGGGTTTTGTGAAGCAAGCCTTTTGTTCGTTGTCCGCCATTGTCGTGCTTGCGCTCACCTGTGGCGGGTTTTCCACGAGTTGGGCCCAGACGCCGAGCGCCACGCCGGAGCCGTTCCTCATTCAATTGTCGTCATCACCAGGCGGATTTAGGACGACTGCGAACGACATCACAGCTAATGGCCGATTGGTGGTGTTCGAATCTGACGGGGATCTTGCTACTGATAGATCTGAGGCTCGCAATAATTCCGATGGCAATCGAGAAATCTTCATTGCCGATTATGCCCAGCGCCGGATTTTTCAAATAACGAACACCAAAAACGTTCCCAAGCCTCCACCCAGTCCGACTCCCACACCGACGCCGACACCAACTCCCAGCCCGGCGCCAACTCCCAGGCCGACTCCGATTCCTACGCCGGCTGATCCCACTCAGATTCAGATTGAGATCAGTAACAATCGTCCCGTGATCAGTTTGGAGCCGGCGCTAAATGCGAGCAACCAACGGGTCTACACGATTGTTTTTAGTTCAAATGCGCCAAATCCGGGTAACTTTGACGGAGTCGATACCGGTGGCGCTCTGGCCGCAGATGGAAATCAGGAAATCTGGATCTACCAGGTACCCGCAATTGCCGACGTTGATCTTACAAGCGGCGTCAATCTGCCGATTGTGACCTTGTCTGGTGGAACATTTACGAGAATCACCGATACTCCCGCAACCCTGCTTCCCACCCCCGGATCAATTGGAGTTGCACCGCAGGTGGCGGACGACAACCGCGATGCAACGATTTCCGATGACGGCAATCGCTTCGCATTTGTTTCCACAGGCAATCTGGTTCCGTCGGTGGGGAATGCTGACAGAAATCCGGAACTCTTCTTCTTCAATGGGCAGACATCCGCTTTCACGCAAGCGACGATTACTCAAAGCACTGGTGGCGTACGACCGTTTTCGGTGTTTCAACAGAATCCTTCTCTCTCATCGGACGGTTCTGTTGTGGCCTTTCTTTCGACCGCGAATCTCGCTGGAAATAACGATGACGGCGACGGTCGGGGAAATCTGGAAATCTACGTGGCCAGCTATGACGGAGCCGCGTTTAGTAATGTCCGCCAGGCTACTCGCACAAGGGACGAAACCAGACTGGTAAATTCACTCCATCCCGGTCGTCGATTGAGCCGGGATGGATCCTTGATCGCTTTGGAGTCACTAGCCGCCGATCCCAAGGCAAATAGCGCGACCAACGAAGCTGCGCACGCCATCTTTGTTTACAACATTGCCGCAGACGCATTTGTAAAGGTTGGCCAAAGAGCCTTGGCCGGATCGGACGTTATTCGTTTCCCGACTTTCACTGACTACAATGCTTCGCTCCAGCCGGCCACACTCGTCTTTGCCTCGGCTTTGAATTTCAGACCTGATGGCACGTTCCCGCCAACGGCCGAGGCCAGCACGGGTTTGAATCCAGGTACCGTGACGCAGATATTTGCCACTCAGATTCCTGCCACATCCTCAAACACGTTCACTCGGCTTACAAGGCACCCCGCTTTGACTGGGAACGATTTCCTGGTGGGGATACGTCCGTTGGCGAGCAATAGCCGTCAGAGACTTGCATACAGCCATGGCGGCGCGGAACTCGGTACCGGCAATTCTGATAAGTTTGTCGAGGCTTTTTATCTTTTGAGTCCGCCGGTGACTTCGGAATTATCAGCGCCTTTATCGTTCTTTACTGGCGCGAGCGAATTTCCGCTGCCAGCCCCGGAAGCTAGCCCGAGCCCCACCCCGAGTCCTTCACCAGGCGACATCACTGGTCTCGCGCCAGGTGAACTAGGAATCATTCGTACCACGGTTGAGTTCGTGTCTTCGGATCAAATGGCCAGTGGTGGTTCAGAAACCCTCCGCAGCCCGGCCTTGCCGGTGGAACTCAATGGAGTCTCTGTTTCGGTAAACGGCGCGGCAGCGGGACTATATTTCGTGGGGAGTACCTCAAAGCAGATCAATTTCGTTGTGCCGTTGGGGGCCATTCCCGGAATCAACACTGTGGTAGTTAACAGCACGTTGAACGGCGGCACGCAGCTTCGTGGTCTCCTGCGAATCGTGGGTGCGCAGCCTGACATCTTTAGCGACATGGGACGCGCAGCGATTATGAATGTAACAAATCCCGCGGCTCGGACCGGTGAACCCTTCACTGTGACTTCGATGGATGGCAGTGGAATGACGGTGCCCACGGTACTGGAAATTACTCTGACTGGGGTCAGAGGAGTGGTCCCAGCCGAGGTCAAAGTTACTGTTGGCACCACCGACATCACCGGCGCCTCGATTGTTCTGGTTAGACCCAATCTGGAGATGCCCGGATTCGACATCATAAATTTCACGCTACCGGCGTCATTAGCCAACTCGCCTGACGTCCCCGTCATCGTGACGGTCACCAGGGGCACCTCTGTTTTTTCGAGCAGACCGGCGGCCACGGCGCCGCTTATCACCATCAGTCCGTAGTTCGTGACTGCCGGGGAGTAAGTTCTTCCGCTAACTTGCAGGTAAGGAAGGGTGGCTTTGCACCCCAGCGGGGCTGCCCCGCTGGGGATCCCGCCTTGCCCCTGGCTTTCTTAGTCCGCAGCGGACGTCTGATAGTAGCCCAGCACTTAAGAGCCTGTGTCAGAACTCGGGCCGTGATTCGGTTCTGGCCGCGCCGGACTCCGACGAAACTGCGATCGATGGTTTAAGTTTGTGAAACTGCGAGCCGAGCGATTTGACCCTGAAATTTCACCCTCAAACCGGTTGCAGT
>CAZVHN010000221.1:0-2206 GCA_964626895.1 uncultured Chloracidobacterium sp.
GTCACTATCGCTCCCGGTTCTGTAGCAGCGGCGGTCGCTGCCTTACCGCACGGACAAATCCGTCCACCCCAGTTACCTTCAACGAACTCTCGGGCAATTGATCAGCTGCAGGCGCTAGATGGTAAAAGTCTCGATTGGTCGATCGTCGGGCTTGCAGAAAACCGGGCGACTCATTGTCGAGCCATGGATAAAAATCTCCACCTGGCCTCACGCTCGCATCAAGGTTCCCATCCAATTCCCTTGAAAAAATAGAAGCAAGTGATTGCGGGCGCATTGGTATGAATATTGCCCGACAGTGGCACTGGTCCATTTGCCAAGCCGCGGACAAGCGCCCGCTGTCTATATGATGGTTTAGAAACGATTGATAAAGGATCAGTGTGCCTTTTAACGTCATCGCAGACGTATCACTCACTCTTCAAAACGTGCTCACGGATTCACTGAGCATACTTGCTCCGGCGCCACCGCCAATTGCGCAGTTACATGATTTACGAGCAGGCAACATATCGGAAGCGCCTCCGACGCTCACGATCTTTTTGTTTGATGTTGCGGAAGACCCCAGTGCACGTAATCGCGCACGAATCCGTGAGGTAGTGCCGCCGAATGTGACTATCAGAAAGCCACCGTTGGCATTGATGCTGCGGTACCTGTTAACGGCCTGGAGCGGAGATCGTTTAACGGACCATCGAATTTTAGGACGTGTTATGCAAACCCTCTACGACGGAGCGATTATCAGCGGTACGCAGCTCGCGGGGGGCCTCGCCGGCAGCGATCAGGCGCTGAAAATCACGCCGGCGACGCTGACTCTGGACGAGCGTTCTCGCGTGTGGTTTTCCATTCAGAGACCTTACCGGCTCTCTGTCGCTTACGAGGTTCGAGTCGTGAATCTCCGTTCTGGTGTTGCGGATCTCACGCATCCTGTCAATGCACGCCAGCTCGATTACGAGGAAGTTGAGCAAGCATGATCATCCGGAAGTCTCTGCCGGGAGAGCGTTGGGCCCTTTACAGCCCAATCGGATTGCGTCTCCTGGACGATATCACCGGGAACATCCCTTTCGGTCCCGTGAGAGCGTTGCTTGATCGAAGAGATTCGGCCGGTAACTGGCAGCAAACAACAATTAAGGCGGTTATGACACCAAGCGGCAACCTAACTTACCCGGGACTTGAACGTCATCCCGATGTTAGCGGACCAGCCCGCCGTTACCGCGCCCGCATTGAGGCGGACCTTTACGGACCCTTGTACCGAGCGATGCAGGATGGGATCGAGTTTGATGCCTTCCCCTATAACGACACGAATCCTCCGGCAAATCTACCGGCGCCGCCAAATCTGCAGCTCCCGCAGGACGTCGTGCTGACGCCGGCAAGCAATTATCCATTCCTTCCACACGTCCCTGTCGTGCGGGGCCGAGTTGTGGATGTAAACAACGACCCTGTGGCCGACGCGATAGTCAGCCAGGGCATACAGGAGCGTGTGCTTACGGACACGCGGGGTGCGTTCGCGTTGCCGCTCCGATGGGTCCCTCTGAACGTGCAAGTCTTCATCGATGCGACTCATCCGCGCACGGGTCGCGCCAATTCGATACCAATAACGATCCCTCAGGATCTGGGCCAGAACCACGACATTCAAATTTGAGAGGATGAAGCCATGCCTGAATACTTGAGTCCCGGTGTGTATGTTGAAGAGATTGATGCTGGTTCAAAGCCGATTGAAGGTGTCAGCACCAGTACCTGCGGCGCAATAGGGATCACAGCACGTGGACCCACGACGGGCAAACCCGTCCTGGTGACTAGCTTTCTCGACTTCGAGCGTAGATTCGGCGGCTATATGAACGAGCCCCTTCCGGCGCTCCGGACCCAGTGGGCGAATGATGCTGCCGAGGGAGGAACATGGTGGCAGTTCCCACTCTCCGTCAAAGGTTTTTTTGACAATGGTGGCCAGCGTCTCTACGTAAAGCGTGTCTTCAGCAGTACGGCGGTGACAGCGCAGCTGCTTCTCGCTCGAGGCGTTATCGCCGAGATCATTCGCGACGCTCCGGCGGGCTCAACTCAGGTGCGCCTGCGTCACACGATCGGGATCGAAAACGGCACGGCTCTCAGTCTCTTTGTCAACGGCGTGAATGTTGGAGCATTCGCCGTCACCAGCTATACCGCTGGGGGCGTCGTGAACCTCAATAATCCGGTGGCCCAGGAGCTGGTTAGCGGTCGCGAC
>CAZVHN010000222.1:0-3594 GCA_964626895.1 uncultured Chloracidobacterium sp.
CGGCTAGGGCGGCTGGGGCGGCTAGGGCGGCGGCTAGGGCGAAACAAAACGGATTTTTCAAGCGCAAATTATGGCCGAAACTAAAACCTCTTCAGGTGACGCGATGACACCCGACGATTCCAAGCTCCAACAAGCCGCCGACCATCCGTCCTCCCTTAAGTGCCGGGTCTGTCGAGGCTGGGGCTGGTTCACGCCCGATGAGCGCGGGCGATGTCCGGTCTGTGTATTCTTGGGAAATGACCGTTGCGAAGAGTGCAGGGTTGTTTTTGATGGCAAAACTATTGACGGCCGCTGCCCTGAGTGCCACGAGCAACATCAGCAAACGATTGGACGGAGGATGCCATGAGCCCAACCAAAGACGACGAATTGAACAAGCTGCGTGCGCGATACTACCTGGCCGTCGTGCTGCTGAAGGAAGTGATGGCGTGGCACGCCGACAAAACCTCAGCAGACTACAACGAGTGCGACGAACATCCATGTGCTTTTTGCGTGCGAGCGGCTTTGGCGATTGGACAGACAGGGGTAAAGGGCGATTTCGCTGCCGAGCTTTTCGAGTTCGCTAAGAGCCTCCACACAAGCCCGGAGCAGCCACTATGAATCTTCCCAGCCCGGCGGCGGGGCGCTCACCAGCCCTTGCCTCACAACACCGAGCAGCCTACCCTGCTGTTCCAAAGCCGCCGGGCTGGATAATCACCAAACCACAACAAACAACAACACAGGAGACACACAATGGCAAAGCTAGATGAGATGTTCCCGTCGAAGTTCATGAAAGCCTCGGACATTGACCAGGACTACGAGGTCACGATTGTCGAGGTTAGCACCGACACCGTTGGACAGGGCGATCAGGCAGAAGAAAAATACATCGTGCACTTAGATGAGTTTGACAAGGGGTTCGTCCTCAACAAGACGAATGCCGGACTGATTGCCGCACAATACGGAAACGATACTGATGGCTGGATTGGCAAGAAGATTGTCCTGACAGTCGAGGACGTTTCCTATCAGGGCAAGAGTGTACCCGCCATTCGCGTTAAACGCCCCGCCAGAGCAGTTTCGCCAGCGCGGAAGCCACAAGTGGTAGGCAAACCGGGTCCGCGCAGCCCGCGCCCCACCAGCGAAGCCGAGGCGCAGGAACAGGCGGCGGATGCCGGACCCTCTGGCGACATTCCCTTCTGATTGTTATGGACGCCCACGATCTGTTCGAGATGGAGCGCCGGCTCACGGCGGCGGCTGACAAGTTGGCTCGTCATGCTGACGCCGTGAGCATGGCGCGGGCGTGCAAGGAGTTCTGTTCGGATCAGCGCAAGAACCTGCTGGCGTCGTACAAGGTGAAGCATCGAAAAGAAAGCGACACCGACTCAGGACAGGACACACTAGCGCGGGCTGATGAAGATTATCAGCGGGAACTGGCAGACATGAAAACCGAATTTCAACGCGCCGAGAAACACTGTGCCCAATGGGATGCCGAGCATTGCGTCTTTTCGGCGGCTCAGAGTTCTTTGGCGATGGCAAGGGAGTTGACCAAGATATGACCGAACCACTAATCCAACTCGACCGCGAGACCGGCTCGCATTACTACACCCGCGACGGCCTGCCATGCCATGAAGTGCCCAAGAAGAAGGGCGGCGGCACACGGAAGACAACCATTGCCGACGCCCGCGCCCTGCATCTGCTACCGTCGCCCACGACCATCGGAAAACAATCAGCCAAAGAGGGGCTGGAGCGATGGAAAACCGTCCAAGCGTGTCTGACCGTCATCACCGCGCCGCGCAAAGAGGGCGAGACAGACCAGCAGTTCGTTGACCGAGTGCTGCGCGATGAGCGCCAACACCAAGCCGAAGGCGCGGCAGCAGCATCGCTTGGCAGTCGCATCCATGCTCGTATCGCGGAGATTCTCAACGCGAAAGGCGTCGTGACCAACGATGATAAGGTTGAGTTGCCCGCTCAGGCCGCCGTCGCGTGGCTGGACAAGCTGAACATTCGCCCGACACACATCGAGCAGACCGTGCTTGCCGATGGCGTGTGCGGCACCTGCGATCTTGTTGGAGAAGCTGACGGCACGATGGTTGTGGTTGATTGGAAATCGGCTGGCAAACCCGGCAGTGAGTTGCCAACCGAGGCATGGCCGGAACACAAGGAACAGGTGAGCTTCTACACCTTCGCCGCGCTCAAGCGCGAGCAACAACTCATTGGCGACGCCCGCGCTTACGTCGTGTATCTGTCCACCGCCGAACCCGGCGCGATCGGCCCGTGCGAAGTGATTGGACTGGCGAAAGCCTACGAGAGTTTCCGTTCACTGTATCGCCACTGGTGTTACCGTCAGGACTATTGGCCGGAGGACGCGGAGTTGAGCGTGAGCGAAAAGCTCGACAAAGCAGGCTTATGAAACCACCTCGACATCCGAATCTATACCGCGCCATTCTTTCCTGCAAAATCGGCAGAGATGCAATCGAACGCACTGCACGACCGCCGGATGGACTCTCGCCCACTGAATATGCCCTGTATAACCTGCTACACGCCGTCGAAGAAATCGCAACCGCATTTTCGCTCACGGATGAACACTCGCCCAAAAGCGGGCCCGGTGCTGCTGGCGCACAAATGCAAGGCCGTAGTCGCGACACGGCCAGCCAGCAAACTCATACGCCGAACGCGGGCGGTGAGCTACAGACACCGCCGAGGAAAACGCAATGAATGAACCCCTGACGACAACGGCGGTGGATGTTAGCTCCACCAACTTGATAGGCGGCAAGTGCCGCGTCTGCCAAGAATCATACACGAGCGATGACGACTTATTCGTGCATGTGTACATCTGCCACCCTGAACTGAACGACAGCATATGCAAGATGCTCGACGGAGAACCATACGAAACTGCGGAACAACTTCGTGCCCGTGGAATCTTGCCGCCTATCGCCTGCGTCAGCGACGGGCCTGCTAACGCTCCAGAATTAACCCGCAGCGCGGAAGGCCCGTTCGCTGCACGCAATGGTTAGCCCTTATGCAACTACAACGAAAACTCAGTCAATGGTCGGAGTGCTCGCCGGAAGAAATGGCGAAGATGTCTCAGGCCGCAATCCAATACGCTCTGGCCGATGCTCGCGCCGACATCCTGACGATGGCAAAGCTCCTGTGCGAAGCCGGATACCCTCGCCGTGGAACGCCGGAAGAATCACAAAGCATCTGCGACTTCGCCGCGAAGGTGCAAACGCTCATCCCGCACGCCGATGCCGTCGAGTTGGGCTAACGTGCAAGATCAGCCACGCGCTGAGAAAGGAACAAATGTACAAATGCCCTAACTGCGGTGGAGACTTCCAGAGGCGCGAATGCACCTGCGATGGCGCGTTGGCTGAATCGGCTGGTTCGACTGGAGAAAGAACTCTCGGTTGCGGATATGCAGAAGATTGTGGATGCAAACGAGAAGTTGGTAAAGGAGTTGAAGCCATCAGTGCCATGACGCCCTACTGGACCTCCCCTGACGGGCGGCACGTCATCTACCTCGGCGATTGCCTTGAAATCCTGCCTACGCTGCCGAAGGTGGACGCGGTGATTACGTCGCCTCCGTACAACACGCTTGAACCTTCCGCTAATCCGTCTGGATTG
>CAZVHN010000223.1:0-4060 GCA_964626895.1 uncultured Chloracidobacterium sp.
GCGAAAAAGCCTACCTCCGCTGTACCGCTGAACGTCCAAAGTTTTTTCTGGCGCTGCTGAATCTCGGCAGGTTGCGGGTCTCACGGAAGAACTTCGAGGGCGCGATCGAACCACTAACCGAGGCCCTTAAGGTTCAACCTGCTTCCGCCGATGCTAATTACTATTTGGGCGAGGCCTATCTTCAAATCAAAAGAGGATCTAAAGCCGTAGGTTACCTCAATGAGGCTTTGAAATTGGACCCCGTCGGTAAAGCCGATGCGCATCTGCGCCTGGCTGCCCTATACAACGGCGCCGGAATCAAAGAGAAGGCCGCGGTCGAGTATCAGGAGTTCTTGAAAAAGAAGCCGGATTATCCGGACAAGAAAAAACTGGAACAGTATATTGCGCAAAACAAGAAGCCTTGATCCGAAGTCATGCAGGGTTGGCCGAGATCGCGTCCGACCGGGGCTCACGAGGCTGTGTCAAATCTCGCGGGCAAAAAGGACCCGAGGCGCTCAACTCACAGAACCGTTTGCGGTAGCCAATGGATGCTGGCATTCAACCTAATGTCAACCAAGCGATTGGTCGCTGACAACTAGCGAAGACTTTCGGCGGATATTGTTTCGAAAGCATAATAGTGAGCAGTCTAAAACTAGTCGTAAAGTACAGATTAGGTTGAATGCCAGCATCCATTGGCTACCGCAAACGGTTCTGTATCGAGTGGCGGCGTTCGGCACCCTCAGATCACCGCGTCGTTTCACTCGGACTAGCAATCTCCGACCAACAAATGAGCAGATACCTTGGCATCCTCTCTTTCTTTGTTCTCCTTTCCTTCTGCACGGTAAATTGGCCTCAGCAGGCTTTTGTTCCATCGCCCGATTCCGAAATAGTGGCAATCAGCGGCGCGACACTAATCGATGGATCCGGACAGCCGCCGGTGAAGAACTCACTGATTCTTATCAAAGGCGACTCGATCGTTGATGTGGGGAGAGTGGGACGGTTGAAGATTCCCGAGGGTGCCAGGCTAATCGACGCGCGCGGCCTGGTGCTGGCCCCAGGCTTCATTGATACACACAGTCATACTAATCGCGGCCTCGACTCAGACCCGTCTGCCACGACACAGGTGTCACAGGGCATTACCACCGCAGTTGTTGGTCAGGATGGTGGCTCCGAGTTTCCCGTCGGTGAATTCCTCAAGAAGCTGGACAGTTCTCAGGTTGCGCTGAACGTGCTTACCTTTGTCGGCCACGCGACGGTGCGCTCAAAGGTGATGGGCGAAGATACTAATCGCACAGCTACGCAAACCGAGATCGACCAGATGAAATCACTGGTCGAACAGGCAATGAAGGAAGGGGCTTTTGGGTTGTCGAGTGGGCTCGAATATGAAACGGGAAAGCCAGCGACAACCGAGGAGGTGATCTCACTCGCGCAAGTTGCCGGCCGACATGGTGGAATTTATATCAGTCATATTCGGGACGAAGCAGACAAAACTCTTGCAGCGCTGGCGGAGGCGATCCAGATCGGTCGCAAAGGTCGCTTGCCCGTACAGATCTCTCACATCAAGCTTGGCACGGTCGCGGTCTGGGGCAAAGCGAATGAGGCGGTCGCTCTTATCAATAAGGCGCGCCAACGTGGGCAGGATGTGACTGCGGACTGCTATCCCTATGACGCATGGAGCTCGACAATTCGAGTTCTGATCCCGAGTGGCCGGCACGATGACCCGGCTGAAGTGCGCCGCGGGCTCGACGATGTGGGAGGCGCCGGAAATATCACCATCGTCAGTTGCCGGGCCCATCCTGATTACGAGTTTCAGACCCTGGAAGCGATCGCCCAAAAAGAAGCGATCTCTGCCGTGGATCTCTACATGAAGATTGTTCGCGATGGGGGAGCCGGTATCGTTTGCCGGTCGATGAAAGAATCAGACATCCGAGTTTTCTATCAACAACCCTGGGTCATGGTGAGCAGTGACGGAGGGATTGGGTCGCGTCATCCCCGCGGAGCGGGCACCTATCCCCGCGTGCTGGGTCGCTTCGTGCGAGAGCTTCATTGGTTAACGCTCCCGGAAGCGATTAGGAAGATGACTTCGCTGCCGGCCGCCCGGCTTAAACTTAAGGGTCGGGGACTGATTCGTGCCGGCTTCAAGGCCGACATTGTTCTTTTCGATCCGCTGAGCGTGATTGACCGTGCTACCTTCCAGCAGCCGCAACTAATTTCCGAAGGCGTCAAGAGCGTTTTCGTAAATGGGGTCGAGGTCTGGCGCGATGGCGCCACGACAGGTAATCGACCGGGAATTGCGATCCGGAAAAATCAGTAAGCACTGCGCTGGATTTTAGCCGCGGATTTGCGCGGATAAACGCGGAGCAGAAGTAAGACCCAGAACACCTCAACCAGAGATCGGAGTGCTTCAAGTCAATCGCCCACGTTCTCTTATTTGTCTCATCCGCGCTCTTCCGCGTACATCCGCGTCTTGTTAAGCTCTGAGTCCGCGGCGGACGACTGACAGTAGCCCAGCACTTGAGTGCTGGGGTCGTTGATAAATACCTACCAGTCCGGCCTGGCGGACGACTGATGGTTGATAGGGTCAATTCACCGTTGAAGGTGTTTCTTCGGCCGTCCGTTTCACGGACTATGAGGATTCTGGATGGCAAGCCCAGCACTTAAGTGCTGGGCTACTATCAGTCGTCCGCTGCGGACTAAGAAAGCCAATTCTTCCTGTTGAGCAGATAGATTCCCACCGGCCGTCCTTCTCTTTCAACTCGAAAAAACTCTTCCACCACCAAGCCGGCGTCAATGGCGCCAGCGAACGCAACCCGTGTCGACTCGCGCCACGCACGTGCAAGCGCCGGATCAGTCTCGACAAGCGAATCTATCCCAGCCGTAATTTCGATGACTGAGCTTTCAGCGCCCGAGTACTCCATGCATACCGGCGCATTGTTCTCGCCGACGCGCACCAATGTCGGCACTTCGGCGAGACGCAGAGGCTCCTGCTGGTTCGGACCGTGTTCGAGACGCTGCCTAACTCTTTCAGTTTTCAATTCCCACGTCACCCAGAGCCGATCGGTGCCGGTGCTATGAAGGAAGCTGGAAGTCTCTCCGTAGTAATTAATCTTGTAGCGGTCAGCTTTAACTCCGAGCTTTGCGAAGTTCAGGTAGGCATTACGGGACTGAAGCGGGTCAAACGTCCAGGTGATTCGATCGACCCCTTGCGCTAAAGCCCGCTCCCGCTGGGCGAGCTTAAGTTTGTAGCCCAGCCCATAGGAGCGATATGCGCGTTTTACAGCCAGCATATCGGAGTGGAGAATCGGGTGGCCGTATTCACGTCCCGGCAAGCCCAAGACAAATCCCACCATCTCGACTCCGGCAAACGCACCCAGCAGGACGCCCCCGATTTCGAGCAGGGGTATTAGGGCAAGACTTGGCAGTATTTCGCGGTCGTTACAGCCCCAGACCTCCTTTTGCAGATCCTCGACCGCTCTCAACTGCGAAATCTCTATAATCTCGCGAATGTCGATGGCTGAAACGTCAGTGAACATGAGGGTCGCTAGTGTAGAGTCTCTCAGAAAATTCTTTTACAACGACTGGACTTGTCTTATCGATGATCTGTTGAGCGGACGCGATCCAGATAGTTGGTTCGGTTGTTGTTTTGCACGATGTTGCTTAAATGGAGCCACTCAATATACAGAACCGGGAGCGGTAGCGACCGCACTCAACCAACGAGATCACTCTGGACACTAGATTGAATCTGCACTCCAGATCAGCTTGAAGGAAGATCTCTTTGTCGCATTGTCTGCCTATGTGACTGTGGTGGCGAATAGTCAATTCGTTAGCTGAGTGCGGTCGCTACCGCTCCCGGTTCTGTATATTGAGTGGCGTTTGAACACTCAATTGCGAGTGCTTGTACTTAAAGGGCGAGTCTGAGACACACTTCGATTTGTTGGCGATCAGACGAGAAGTCCCTTTATGAGTTCGTTGAGCCAGGGGACGTCAATGGGCTTGGTCACATAAGCATCGAAGCCTGAGGCCTTTGCTTCGGCGCGCAGGTCCGTCTGCTGGTGCGCGGTAACGGCAATGATCGGGACTT
>CAZVHN010000224.1:0-2603 GCA_964626895.1 uncultured Chloracidobacterium sp.
CGTGCGTCTCGACTTCATCCGTGTAGAAGACTTTCTTGACGTCGGCCAGGTGAATCAGGGGGTCAGATGAACTCATCTCAGGCTCCTTCGATTTTTCTAAACTGCTACTGCTTTATGTGAACACCGCAGATTGGGTTTGTATGCCAACTTCGGCCAATGAGTCCCTGTGGAAACTCGAATCTTGTTGCTAACTAAACTCGGCGGGGGTAAACCACCCTTCCCAACCTGAGAGATATTTCAGTCTTGAGTGATCTTCTTCAAGCTTGAAAGGCTCTCAATTCGGGAAAGAACGATACAAGTGTCGGAACCTCACAGGTCGGGAAGGGCGGTTTACCCCCGCTGCATGGCCACGTTCAACCTGGATTGATCACGCCGCTTTCCGAAGCCGCCGTTTCGCCACCGGCATACGTTTGTTGTATCTGCGCAACCCCACCATCTGCATTGCTCGTGGAATCTGGCGATTCTGCGTAAACCAGCGCCACACATTCCCCGTGCGCATGTTCTCAGCGCTCAGAAGAACGATGCCGACATTTATCCCAATTACATCCGTATCGACCCAGCCGCTGTTCGGATTGAACGCATCAACAAAACCATATCTACCGTACACTTTATCGCCAAACTTGTTACGCATGAATTTCAAAGCTGCCAGCGCCAACTCAGGCGTGAACATCAGTGAACCACCTGGTGCTGATGGCACAATCGTTCCGTCAATCGCCGGGTCTCGCGGCGGTCCACCCCACGCCAGGTACCCCTTCGCACTATCCGACGCTGTTATGCCCCATGTGTTTGGTCCATATCCGGGAAACTCCCCGGACAGGTCGATACAGAATTCTCGATGCGCGAGTGTCGCAGCGATAGAGTTTTCAAAGTAGTCGATCCGATCACCTTTGAATTCCCGCCGATTGCGAAAGTCGACCCATGCGTGCGAGTACTGGTGCATGAAGAGCGGTACGCCGATCGTCGTGAAATAGGTATAGGCTTCATATCGGTAGCGATCACGCCACAGAGCGTGCCAGGATGCGGGTGAGATTGGATGTGTAGCAGATCCGATTGCCAGCAAATAGAGAATCGCGTCCTCGCTGTAGGTGTCCCAGCGGGAACGTAAGAATCCTGTCTCGGGCTTCCAGCCGTGCGACAGAAGCAACGGATGACCGTTGAGCATCCAGCGGAAATCAATGCGGTCGTAGATCCTGTTTGCCAGGCGGGCGACTTCGGCGTCTTCTCGATAGCATTGCCCCGCGGTTAGCACCCCGGCTACCAACAAGGCCGTATCGATTGAAGAAACTTCGCTCTGCCAACGCCTCTCGCCAGTCCTGGCGTCAAGCCAGTGATAGAACCAGCCGTTTTTGTGAAAGGCCCTGGTAGCAAAGAACCGCAGTGTATTGCGCACACGCTCTTTCGCCTCTTCCCTCTTTATCCATCTCCTCTCAGCAGCAATACATAGCGCGGTCAACCCGAATCCCGTGGCTGCAATACTCGCCACGTTCAAGTGATTTTCATCGAGGGGCGAACCGTCCATCCGTGCGCGGTCAGGCACCAGACCCGTCTGAGGATCGGCCTGCTCCCAGAAGTAATCAAATGAACGACGCTCCAGATCTTCAAGGAACGATTCGTCCTGCGATGAAACGCTCGAAGCTGTTTGTGGAACCGGAATCGAGGCGGGAATAGCGACATCTGCTTGAGACCCGAGGAAGCAGAAAAGCAGGAAGAACAGAACCAACCGTGAGCGGAATGGCTGGTTGTGAGTTTTCCCTTGTGCTCTATTCAGAAAGCGTCTATGGCGACGGCAACGCATCTAGTGTAGTGTCTCTCAATCCTTACAGTCTTTTTTTGTGCTGCTTCGTGTGATTTCGTGGATCGAGTCCTTGCCCGCCGGAAGACGATCCACGAAATCACACTAAAAATCACGAAACTCAAAGCTCTTTTCTATTCATGAAACCAGCGAGTATTGATCAGTGCGGGATGCGTGAGGCGTTGCCACTCAACCATGGAACCGAGGAGCGGTAGCGACCGGGTTGGAGCGATATAATTCAAATTCGTAAGAAAACCAGATCTTATCGTTGGTTGACGGTCGCGCAACTGAACCCGGTCGCTACCGCTCCTCGGTTCTGTAATTGAATCGTGTTTCCCCACTCGCACGAACCAGGTATCAGGACTTACCTTACAACCACCTGAAAACTTGTCTCGATCAAGTCCTGTGAATTTGGCCCAACCATGACCTTAAAATCCCCTGGCTCGACAACGAAACGCATCTTTCGGTTGTAGAAACCAAGTTGCTCCGGGCTGAGCGCAAACTCTACCCGCCTTTTCATGCCGGGCTCAAGCCTGACTCGCTCGAAACCTTTGAGTTCCTTAACGGGCCGCGTCATGCTGGCTACAACGTCGCGAATGTAGAGCTGCACCGTTTCATCGCCGGCGCGTTTGCCAACGTTCTCTACGTCCACGCTGACCGTCAGCTTGCCGTTCGCCGGAATGCGTGGCGCGCTGAGTTGCAGGTTTGTGATCTTGAACTGCGTATAGCTTAACCCGTAACCGAAAGGGAATAGCGGTGTCCAGGGAACATCGAGATATTTTGAGGTATATTTGTTGTTGATGTCCGGCGG
>CAZVHN010000225.1:0-3502 GCA_964626895.1 uncultured Chloracidobacterium sp.
AAAGGGCGCAAAGAAGAAACTCAGCGATTGAATACGACGAGCGCCATGTTTGGTGATGCTTGCTGCGCCCTTTCAGCATCCGACGCGGGCGGCCCGCGTTATTTAATTGCGAGGTACAAGACGCGATAGCGCCGTTGTTAAAATCATTAGACTTACGCGTCTAGTACCTTAGGAGGGCGCGGTTGTGTTTATCGGACTTGATCCAGGGGCGGCGCGCCAAGCGCTTGCCCCTGGCTACCCTCTGCCGCGCCTCCGGCGTTAATTGCTTTGCTCCGGTCGCGAACCGCTCCTCGGTTCTGAGACTAAGCGGGGTCGCCACGTCCTAACCAAACAGCATCAGTACCCGGACCTCGGGTCGCGCAAGCCTTCACGACACCGTGTGCTATACTGCGCTGCTTAGTTGCGGCCCCTGGATGCCTAGAGAGACAAGCCATTGGGCTTTACCCGGAGAGTAGAGTAAACACGAAAAGTGAGTAGTGTCTTAGAGATCATTCCGCTCGGCGGTATCGGCGAGTTTGGGATGAATTGCATGGCTGTGCGTTACGAGGATGAGATGCTCATCCTCGACGCCGGCATGGGCTTTCCCGAAGAGAGTGCTTATGGTGTTGACGTTTGCATTCCTGATTTTGACTTCCTCGAAGAGTATCGCGACAGCATCACGGCGATAGTGCTCACCCATGGCCACGAGGACCATCTGGGCGCGCTGCCTTACATCCTCAAGAAATTCAACGTTCCCGTCTACTGTTCCCATTTCACCGCCGGCCTGGCGGAAAGCAAACTCGAAGAGCACGAACTGCTGGGCGACACGCTTGTACATCGAGTCGAACCTCGCGATGTGGTTGATATCGGCGTTTTTAGCGTCGAGTTCATCCGGGTCTCTCATTCGCTGGTCGATTGCTTCTCGCTTGCGATTAAGACCCCGGTAGGAACAATCATCCATACCGGCGACTACAAGGTGGACGAGACGCCGGTGATTGGCGAACCGATTGATCTGCGCTCCTTCCGGCGCTACGGACAGGAAGGCGTGCTCGCGCTGCTTTCGGATTCAACCAATGCTACGGTACCCGGCCGCACGCCGTCAGAACGGGCCGTGATTCCCGCCTTTGAAGAGATCTTTGCCGAGGCCAAGGGCCGGCTGATCGTCGCTGCTTTTGCCTCCTCAATCCATCGGCTGCAGATCGTCCTGGATATTTCGCAGCAGTTTAACCGGAAAGTTTGCGTGCTGGGCCGGTCGATGTTGAAGAATGTCGAGATCGCGGATCGTCTGGGTTATCTGGATGTCCCCGACGGTTTGCTGGTCTCTTTCAATCAAGCAAAGCAGATGCGCGACCATGAGATTGTGTTTCTCGTCACCGGTTCGCAGGGTGAATCGCGCGCGGCACTCTCGCAGATGGCGACGCAGAGTTACAAGGGAATGACCATTGAAGAGGGTGACACGGTAGTGCTCTCGGCGCGTATCATCCCCGGCAATGAACGCACGATTTCGCGGATGATTGGCTTCATTTACAAACGTGGCGCGAACATCATTGAAGAGAAACGGCGCCTGGTCCACGTTAGTGGCCATGCCTCACAGGAAGACATTCGCATCATGACCGAAGCCGTACGGCCCAAGTTTGTGGTACCGATTCACGGCGAGTATCGCATGCTGTTTCGCCATAAAGAGTTTGTCAAAAATCATCTTGGCTACGCGGAAGAGAACATCATCCTCATCGAGAACGGTGACGTGCTGGAACTTGATGGCGAACGGGCTGCGGTCGTCAACAAGCGAGAGGTTGGCCGCACGTTCATCGACGATTCGGGCTTTGAAGAGATCGGCAGCGAGACTGTGCGCCAGCGCAAACAGCTGGCTTACGAAGGTATGGTTACCTTAATAGTGACCCTCGACGCGGAGACGGGAGAGCTGCAAGGTGATCCGGAGATCGTTACGCGCGGAGTGCGCGGATTCGATTCTTCAAACGGCAACATGAAAGACGCGCAGCGTGTTGTTGCGGCCGCGATTGCCGGCGCCTCACGCGAAACACTGTCGGATCCGACCCTGCTAAAGGAACATGTTCGAGTTGAATTAAAGCGATTCATCCAGAAGCTCACCGGGGCGCGGCCGGTGATCATGCCAGTCGTGCTGCAGGTTTAGGCCACAGAACATCACAAAGAGAGCGGATAGGTTAGTAGGCGTGGCTACCAATGCTGAGAAAACAGTCTCCGATCTGTTACGTGAAACCAGGGTCGAAGTTGTACCGGCGACATACGTACTTGTCGGTCTGCGTTACCAGGATTGGACTCGCGTGCTGGAGAATCCGGAGCTCAGTCCACGCGCCGACTCGCCCTTTCTGGTTTTTCGCGATGGCCGCGAAGTGACCTTGCTACTCGAGGAAAACGACTGGCAGCGCATCCGGCATCTTGTTCGCGACGCCAAGATAGAACGCGGGTTTAGACTAGTTACGCTCGATATCGAGCTGCCATGGAGTGTGGTAGGTTATCTTGCGCGCGTGACTGAGATTTTAGCCGCCAGCGGAATTCCAGTCGGCGCGCTTTCATCCTTTTCGCGCGATCACCTCTTAATTAAACAAAATGATTTGGGAAGGGCACTACGCGTCTTGAGTGAACAGGTGAAAGAGCTTTGTTAACCGGCGAATCCGGGCTTCCTCGTCGCTGGTTATAAAAGCCGATAGTCTTGCTTAACCATCGACGCAGCTCTCCAAATTCAGCCTGGAACACGAACGCGAACTCAAAGTGAGTTACTGGCAAGATAAAGGCGTGATGGTGACGGGTGCCTCGTCTGGCATCGGACGCGGGGTCGCGGTTGAACTCGCCCGACGTGGCGCCCGGCTGGGTTTGGTTGCGCGACGTACAGAGACGCTGCAGGAGATTGTCAGCGAGATTGAATCCCTCGGTGAGCAAGCGCTCGCTTTGCCGGGTGACGTTCAGGATGCGAATGCTGTTCGCGCGGCTGCGGATCGCTTTCGCGAAGAGTTTGGGGTTATCGATGTACTCATTGCAAATGCGGGAATCGGCTCGACGAACGATGCCGCGGAGCTGCGAGCCAGCGAAGTAGCCGGCGTGATCAATGTAAATGTGATCGGAGCGGCGAACAGCGTTGCCGCGGTTGTTCCTGAGATGGTGGCGAAGGGCCGCGGGCAATTGGTGGTGATTTCGAGCCTGGCAGCTTATCGGGGCCTGCCAAAGTCAGCGGCCTACTGCGCCAGCAAGGCCGCGGTTTCCGCGTTCTTTGAAAGTTTGAGGCTGGACTTACAGCCGCGAGGCATTGATGTGACGATAATTCATCCCGGCTTTATCAAAACTCCCCTGACCGCCGGTCGTCACGCTCAGATGCCCTTTCTGATGGAGCTCGACGTGGCCGTGGAGAAGATCCTGCGAGCGATTGAGAAGAAGAAGAAGTCGTATGCATTTCCGTGGCAGCTCGCAAGTGTTGTGCGCGCCGGAATGATCATGCCGACCTCCATGTATGACTGGATTTCGCGCCGAAATTCGTTCAGGGAATAGG
>CAZVHN010000226.1:0-10581 GCA_964626895.1 uncultured Chloracidobacterium sp.
GGGGTCTATTCTTCGACAAACCCGCGCAGGCCAATTGGAAGGTTGCCTGGCATCAAGATCTTACCATTGCCGTCGAGAAAAGAATCGACGTGGAAGGCTTTGGTCCCTGGACAACGAAGGCTGGTGTGACGCATGTCCAGCCACCGATTGCTGTTCTTGAAGGAATGCTCGCTTTGCGAGTTCATCTGGACGACTGTGATACTTGGAACGGCGCTCTTAGGGTCATGTCGGGTTCACATAAGCGCGGACGACTAAGCCAGGAAGCCATTTTCGACTGCGTTAAGACGGAGATGCCAGTGGTCTGCGAAGTGCCAAGGGGCGGTGTCGTTCTGATGAAGCCTTTATTGCTCCACTCCTCAAGCGTGAGCGCAAGGCCATTTCACCGCCGGGTTGTTCATTTCGAGTTCTCCTCGAGCGAGCTACCGGAAGGATTGTCGTGGTATGAACAATGACGATGGCGTAAGCCAAACTGAAACGAAATCAATCGACCGCATTCTCCATCAGGCAGACCTTATCGCTCGCGTCCAGAAGGCCAGGCAAAATGGAGCAAAGATTGTGTTCGCTAACGGCTGTTTCGACGTTCTTCACGTCGGCCACATTCGCTATCTCCAGGGAGCTAAGGCTCAGGGAGACTTGCTGGTGGTCGGAATAAATTCAGACCGGCAGGTGACCGTCTTGAAAGGTCCCGGACGCCCCATCATGGCTGATACTGAACGGGCTGAGATGGTGGCCTCGATTGCGGTCGTAGACCTCGTCACCGTTTTCGACGAGCCCACCGTAGAAAATCTTTTGCTTGCTCTCCGGCCGGACATACATGCCAAGGGCACCGACTACACTGAGGAGACTGTTCCCGAGCGCGACGTGGTCCGCTCCTACGGTGGACGCGTTGCGATAGTCGGCGATCCGAAAAACCATTCGACATCCGAGATTCTGGATAGAATGGGCAATGATTCCGGGCCATAGAAAAAGCTTGGAGACTTCCGCTTACGGTTCCTCACGCCCTTCTCGACCGCAAGCTGGGTCCAGCCAAGTGGTTTTGCCTAATCACCAAATACGATTTACCATTCAGAAGTGCGTATTCTAATAGTGAAACTGGGGAGCATTGGCGACATCGTCCATACTCTACCTTCGTTAGCAGCGCTCAGGCACGCCTTGCCGCACGCAAAGATCTCCTGGGTGGTAGAACGACGTGCGGCAGAAATTTTAAGAGACAACCCGTTTTTGGATCGCCTCATCGAAGTCGACACGAAGGCGCTGAGGCGCGGACTGATGTCTGGGGAGACGCTGCGGGCACCGCGCCAGCAGTTACGTCGGTTACGCGCCTCCGCCTTCGATCTTGCACTCGACTTCCAGGGATTACTCAAATCGGCTTCTATCGCGCGCCTTTCTGGCGCGCGTCGTATTTTTGGCTTCTCGCGTGAAGGTCTCCGGGAGCCAGCCAGTCGGATTTTGCTTTCCAAAACGGTCTTTATCCCCAGGCACACGCACGTGATTCGCAAAAATCTCGGTCTGGTGAATGGCGCCCTTGGTATTCGTGTACCTCAACACTCAAGCGACCTCGAGTTCCCGATTCAGGTCGACCCAAGTCATCAGAGCGAGGCAGATAAAGCACTTGATGGGACCGGGGGACGTTATGCGATTCTGAATCCCGGTGGCGGCTGGCCGACAAAGCTCTGGAGTCCTGAGCGTTTCGGTGAACTTGCCGATCAGGTCTGGGGCAATCACGGTCTCCACTCGCTAATCACTTACGGACCTGGCGAAAGTGAACTGGCAGAAAGAGTTTTGGGCTCTAGCCGTTCCGGCAAAGCGCGAGCCGTTAGTCTTTCGCTGAAGGGTTTTTATGCGCTGGCTAAACGCGCCCAAGTCTATGTTGGCGGAGACACCGGGCCAACGCACATCGCAGTTGCCGCCGGCACCCCGGTTGTCGGTCTCTTTGGACCTACTGAGTGGTGGCGCAACGGTAGCCCCCACAAGGATGACGTTTGCGTGGAACGCACAGACATTGACTGCCGCGTCGATTGCCATCGCCGCGCATGCTCTAATTGGATTTGCATGGACATTGAAGTCGAGCGACTTCTACAGGCAGTGACCGAACGTTTGGAACGCGCCCCCAAAATCCCGCGAGAAGTGGGACGCGAGCTCTTGCCTGTCACTGTGAAACAAGAATGCAGAATCTTGTTTTCGGAAGAATTTCACGCAAAGACGCAAAGGGAGCAAAGACGCAAAGAGGAAGACTAATAGACTTTGCGTCTTTGCTCCCTTTGCGTCTTTGCGTGAAACTACCTCGGTTGCGGCCGAGGCCGTACTATGTAAACTCGGATTGGTTCGGCAACAAGGACGGCAGGATGTCTGTCTTCCTTGGGGAGTTCAGCTGTATTGCGTAGGGGTGGAACCTGGATTCAACGCTGGCGCGTGCCGCTCGGTTTTCTGTGTGCGGCACTTTTCATTTTCCTGGCCCAACCGCGCCCCCTTTCCCTCGCGGTCGGAGGAGCTATTTCGGTCCTGGGTCTGGCTATACGCGCCTGGGCGTCGGGCCACATCAGGAAAAATGACGCTCTGGCCACGTCTGGTCCCTACGCCTACTCCCGCAATCCCCTGTATCTCGGTAGTTTTCTTCTGGGTGTAGGATTTACGATTGGTTCAGGCTGGTGGCCGCTGGGGATCGTTTTTGCGGCACTGTTTCTTGGCATCTATTTCCCGGTCATGCGCGTCGAATCGGCGACTCTAGCTGAGATCTTTGGAACTGCCTATCAGCGCTATGCTTCGAAAGTGCCACTCTTTTTCCCGCGTTTCACGCGATTTCACAGTGAAGCAGCTCAATCTACGAAGTTCGATAGTGGTCTCTACATGCGTTACCGAGAATACCGCGCGACCCTCGGATTGTTGGTCGCCTGGGCAATACTGGCTTTCAAAGCTTATTACTTAAAATGAATCGATCAGGAAATCTACTAGTTGCAATTCTTTGGCTCGCCACCGTTGGCGCTGGCTTCGCCAATGCCCAGAAGCCTGTTCGCGCAACCTCGGAGAGGCCTTTTGAACCCGCGGAAGAGCTGGTTTATGAAGCCGAGTTTTCCCGCGCCCTGCTAAGAAAAATGGATGTTGCGGATTTTCGATTTACCGCCAGCCGCACTCCCTTGAACCAGCCAGTTAAAAACTCCCATTCGGCCGCGCTAGAGAAGACCGCGGCATACGAGTTGGTCTTCAGAGGCGACATCTCAAGCAAAGGGTTCTTTGCTAAATTGTTCAACCTGCGTTTTCGGGAGCGAATGGAATCAATCGTAGATCCGATTTCATTTGGAGTTCAGAATACCAAGAGACTCGACGAACAGGGAAAGCGTATTCGTAGCAGCGAAGCCGTCTTTGACAATGTCGCCGGGAAGGTTGTGTGGACCGAAACCGACCCCAGGAACCCGTCGCGACCTCCACGCACTGTCAGCTCGGAATTTGCCGGCCCGGTCCAGGATATTCTATCTGCCATCTACTTCTTGAGGACCCAGCCGCTGGAGGTGGGAAAAACCCTGGAACTCGTGGTAAGCGACTCCGGTCAGGTTTATCAAGTTCCCGTCCGCGTGATCGAGAAGAAACGGATGAAGACTGTGCTGGGAAGAGTCAACGCCATTAGGCTTGATGTCGAACTTTTCGGCCCACGCGGGATGATCGAAAGCGACGGCCAGTTGTCTATCTGGTTTACTGAGGACGCCCGGCGCCTTCCGGTCAGCGCTCGGGTAAAGAATGAATACGGAACTTTCGATATCAAGTTAAAGAGAGTTCTGCGTAACTCCAGCCAACAGGAATATCTTTCAAAACAACAATAGGCTCCATCGCCATCCATTCCGTTTCATTATCTCCATTCTTCACTCGGGCTGCTGCTCGACAGATCGCGTTCCGCATTGCTTGCTATCCTGACGATTTAGTAATAACCGGAATCTAGCCTCTCTAGAACCAGTACTTTGAAAAGCAAATCTAGTGGCATCAAGCTATCTCTCCACTGAGCTTGGCAGACCTCTTCACCGTGAACCTCAAATATGAAACCTCTCCTTCCCGCTTCCAGTAAGAAAATATGAAGGAGACAACATGGAACTGCTGGAGCGTTTCGCGCAAGGCGAGCTCGAAGCTTTCGAGACACTGTTTCGACAGTTCCAGGGCGAAGTCTTCGGCTGGATCATCCGCATTGTTCGGGATCCAGGAATCGCTGAGGATCTTACGGTGGAGACGTTTTGGCGAATCTATCAGGCTCGATCGCGATTTGACCCGGCCCGCAGCTTTGGCGCCTGGGCTAGGCGAATCGCAACTAATGCAGCTATCGATTATCTCAAGACCGTCCGACCGGAAGTCTTACTGACAGAAAATCACGCTCCGGAAGTGCCGCCAAACCCGGCCGCACAACGCGATCTTCGCGATCGGATTGGGCAGGCCTTCGCCCACTTACCGGCAAAACTCCAGGTTGTTGCGAGGTTGGCGCTCATTGAAGAGCAACCTTATGAAGAGATTGCGGGCGCTCTGGGAATCTCGGTTGGTGCCGTTAAGTCGCGCGCCTTCCGCGCAGTCCGTCTGTTGCGAAGAAAACTGAAACGAATGGGTATTGAGCCATGAACGAACGGAATGATGAAAAACTTCGAGAACTCCTGAGAAGCGCTGTTGCACCGGTCGCAGATACAGAACTGAAGCAAGACCTGTGGCCACGAATGCTCAGGCAGCTGGACGAGCAAACCATTCGAGCATCCTGGTTTGACTGGGCACTGATCGCACTGGTGCCGGTGTGGTTCTTTCTCTTCCCGGAAGTGATCCCGGCACTGCTTTACCACTTATGATGAGGAGGACTTCATGAACACGCACCCTTATCTGCGCGCCTATCTGGCAGGCATCGCAGTGCCCACCATGTTTATGCTGATTGTATTGACCTTTTTTATTATCGCGCGGTTTGTTTACAACGTCCCGGTCGTCATCGAGCGGCTCCTGGTTTTCCCGATGGCGGTGGTGCCCAACCTATGGGGCGTCTGGAATATGCTATATGTTCGGGTCAACTCACGTCATCGCCTGCCTCTTGGCATTCACGGCGTAGCGCTCATCCTTCTGCTGGCGCCGGTCGGACTCACCCTGGCGAAGACACTCGATATCTGGATCGTGACGCCCACGTTGGTCATCACCGTCCTTCCGGTCGGGCTTATTGTTTATTACCTCGCCTGGAAGCACATCGTCGGGTTCTTCAACCAACTGTTGGGAGTCGGGTGATCTGCTCTAGAGACGGCTAAGTGCGAAAGGTACGGCGATGTGAGGTGATTTAGATACCCTATCGAGGTGAGAGCAAATGAGCGCAGAGTTTTTGATCGTGGGTGGCGGAATTGGCGGCAGCGTCCTTGGCAAGTCAACTTTTTTTTGGCAAAGCCATGAGTGACCTACCTTTCATCATCGGACACCGAGGTGCTTCGGCCATTGCGCCGGAGAACACGCTGGCTGCGTTTACGCGCGCAATTCAGGATGGGGCTGACGGGATCGAGTTTGATGTCCGACTGTCGCAGGATGGCGTGCCCGTAGTTATCCATGATGCCACACTCGCACGAACGGGATTGATTGACGGAGTGGTAGCTGAACTCTCGGCGGAAGTGCTCGTGAGAACCGATGTCGGTAGCTGGTTCAGTCGGCCTCCTAACGCCCACGACGTGGATTTCTCCAACGAGAAACTGCCGAGCCTGCAACAAGTGTTTGATCTATTCGGGGACTATGACGCCCTGTTATATCTGGAAATGAAGAGTCAGGCCGGCGACGGTAAGAGACTGGCCGCTGAAGTAGCAGGCGCCATTAGAAAACATGCAATTGCTGAGCGCGTGATTGTTTCAAGCTTTAACCTTGCACTAGTGCAAGCGGTCAAAGCTATCGACTCTGCGATTCGCACGGCAGCTCTTTTCGAGCCCAGGGTCTCGCTTTCCGCTACTTTGGTCAGGAGCACCAAGCTGGTAGAGCTAGCGAAAGCTTGTGAAGCGGATGAAATCTGCCTGCATCACACATTAGCCAGCCGCCGGTTGACCGAACAGGCGAGAAAATCGCAACTCGAAGTGGTAGTGTGGACTGTCGATAATCCAGAATGGATAGAGCGTGCTCGATCGCGGGGCGTAAAGGCCTTGATCACCAACGATCCCGCGAGCATGCTTCGTTACCGGAACACCCGAGCTGCGATTTGAAGGTTTTAAAGACATTCGCGTACAGTTCGTCTGATGAGTCCTTCCGCGCCTCCGCTAAATCGTTTTTTTATTAGTCCCCAATACTCGCTTTATTACCGGCGAGTGAAAAAACTTGCTGGGGCTCACGAAGCGAGGTCCGACTACACCTTGATCGTGGTTCTTGATGGTCGGCTGAAATTCAGGACTGAAGAGAAATCCAGTTCGATGTCAACCGATCAGGCAATTCTACTAAGCCCATCAATCGCCGGGAGTCTGGCAGGCCAGTCAGTTGAACTACTTCAATTAACCCTGGCACCTGCCCTTGTGGTTGATCACGCCGTGCGCATGCATCTGACTGGGCCGGCGACCTCCGTGGCTTTTCGGTTGGATGTGGTTGAGCACGACGAACGGTTGGCTCAGTTGGCCCGCAGCCTGACCACCGAACTGACAGACGAAAAGCCGGGCCGTGAAATTGTGCTTGGCGCGCTGGTTGAGCAAGTAGTGGTGCACCTCCTGAGACACTATGCGAACATGCGCCGTTCCGAGGAGCTGGAGCTCTCTCGGGTAGGACTGATCGATCGGCGCATCCGCCGCTCGGTTGAGCTGATGCATGCTCAACTAGAGCAAGATCTCTCGCTCAAGGAGATCGCCGCGGCTTCTTACTTGTCTCCATTTCACTTCGTGCGCGTTTTTAAGAAGTTAACCGGAACGACGCCCCACGCCTACCTGGCAAGCATACGGACGGGCCGCGCCCAATTGTTGCTCGCCGAGCCGAATCTTTCGGTAACCGAGATTAGTTCGCGTGTTGGGTATTCTAGTCCCAGCCACTTCACCAAGGCTTTTCGCCAGGCCACAGGGCTGACTCCACGCAACTTTCGCAAAGCCACGGTTTCCAGATGAACGGCCCTCAGCAGTAGCGAGCGCGGCGGTAGCCCGACTGTTGAGGAGGGCTCGGCACGGCCATTCGCACCATTGGAGGATTCTTGGACGTGTTTTGAGGAGCCCTTCTTAACAGTCGGGCTACTGCCCCGGAGCTACTGCTCGGAGGTTACTGCCACTCATCGCTCTTTGCGACTTTCCGGAAGTTCCGCAATCCAACGCCAGTAATGAGCAAGATTCCTCCTAACGCGCCGTGGCTCGCCTAGTATCATTACATCACCGACTTTTAAGGAGAGGTGAGGGATGGCAACAAGAAAAGCTTCTGAGATTGTTGAGCCAAAAGGCAAACTGGGAGTATTGCTAGTGGGCCTGGGAGCAGTGAGCACCACTTTCATAGCTGGTGTGGAAGCCATCAAGAAAGGTATTGCTGACCCCGTCGGCAGTCTCACGCAGATGGGGACCATCCGGCTAGGAAAGCGAACCGAAAACCGCGTTCCTTTGATCAAGGACTTTGTGCCACTGGCCAGGCTGGAAGACCTTGTCTTTGGGGCCTGGGACATCTTCGAAGATTCCGCTTACGAGGCGGCGATGCACGCCGGAGTTCTGGAAAAGGAATTACTGCTGCAACTCAAAGGCCCGCTCCAGAAGATCAAGCCGATGAAGGCGGTTTTCGATCACTCCTACGTCAAACGCCTCAACGGAACCAACGTAAAGAGCGGCAAGAATAAACTTGATTTAGCCAACCAGCTGATTGATGAGATAGCCGAATGGAAGCGAAAGAATAAGGTTTTACGGGTGGTGATGATCTGGGCCGCCTCAACCGAGATCTACCTCAAGGAGAATCCCGTACACAAAACAATCCAATCATTTGAGAAGGCGATGAAGGAAAACCACAAGTCAATCGCCCCTTCGATGATCTACGCCTATGCAGCTTTGAAGTCTGGAATTCCCTTCGCCAATGGGGCTCCTAACCTGACAGTTGACATTCCGGCCATCAGAACCCTGGCCGAGCAGAACAAGTTGGCGATCTGCGGTAAGGACTTTAAGACGGGCCAAACGTTGATGAAGACGATCATCGCCCCTGGTTTGAAGTCACGAATGCTCGGACTGCACGGCTGGTATTCTACAAACATCCTTGGCAATCGCGACGGAGAGGTGCTGGATGATCCTGAATCATTCAAGACGAAAGAAGAGTCGAAGCTCTCCGTACTCGAATACATTCTCCAGCCCGAGGTTTATCCGAATCTCTACAAAGACTTCTCACACGTCGTTCGCATTAACTACTACCCGCCCCGCGGTGACAACAAAGAAGGCTGGGACAACATAGACATCTTTGGCTGGCTGGGATATCCGATGCAGATCAAGATTAATTTTCTTTGTCGCGACTCGATCCTGGCCGCGCCCATTGTTCTGGATCTGGCGTTATTCCTTGATCTGGCGCAGCGCGCCGGCATGAAGGGAATTCAGGAATGGCTGTCCTTCTACTTCAAGTCACCACAGACGGCTCCGCGTCTCTATCCCGAGCACGACATTTTTATTCAATTGATGAAACTCAAGAACACTTTGCGCCATCTTCGCGGCGAGGACCTGATTACCCATTTGGGCCTTGAGTACTACGACTGAAACTTGCTTGATCTGAGGTGGACCAACGCCGCACATTGGGCAATAACGCGTTGCATGGCAAAACGCCGATCCTCGCTTAAAACCTTTTCGTCTGGGGGCGCATTAAAACGTGCAGTCAACTCCGGAAAAGTCGCCCATCGCCGCTCAACAAACACATATTGTCATCGGTGGTCTGACAGGAAATGTCACAGCACCAGCAACGCCAGTGCAGGTGGAAAGAAAAGGGTTTCCGCAATTTCCTCAATATTTCGTGATGACATTTCGCTTCGTGTCGTATATATAGCAGTGTGTTGAACCGAAGCGGACAACTCGCGATTCTTGCGGGGCGAACGAAGACTCAAAACAACGCATCAATCTTACCAGCGGATCGTTCCTTGCTATGACTGATGAACAGGCGGCCGACAGGGCCGAAAGAAAGAGAGTCAGGAAGCTCTCGGCGCAGCAGGCGAGGAGTACGACGATGATTGCTGAAATGGACATGGACACGTTAAACGACAATATGGCCACAGTCTTTTTAGACCCTGATCAAAAGAGTCCCCGCGCCCAGGACTTTGAGGAGCGCTTGACCTCAAGAATTGTGGGACAAGAACGGGCAGTGCGACGGATGAGCGGCCTTTACCAGATTTTCCTGGCCGGCATGAACCCGCCGAATCGACCCATCGGCACCATGATTTTTCTGGGCCCTACCGGCTCGGGAAAGACCCGCGTCATCGAAGCGGCCGCGGAAGTTCTCTTTGGCGACGCCAACGCAATTGTGAAAATTGACTGTGCCGAATTCCAGCACTCGCATGAAATTGCGAAGCTCATCGGCTCCCCTCCAGGCTACCTCGGTCACCGCGAGACTTCGCCGATGTTGACGCAGGAGAATCTGGATCGGATGCATACCGACGATCTGAAACTCTCGCTCATCCTCTTCGATGAAATCGAGAAGGCCTCGGACAGCCTGTGGCAGTTGCTGCTTGGCATTCTGGATAAAGCCACTCTGACCCTTGGAGACAACCGACGCGTAGACTTTTCACGATCAATGGTCGTGATGACCTCCAACCTGGGTGCGCGCGAAATGTCGGAGCTCATCTCCGGCGGGATTGGTTTTGCGCCTACGAAAGGTGCGAAGAGTCCGAACGACACCGAGGTAGATCAAAAAATCTACCGCACGGCGGTTGAAGCTGCGCGCAGGAAGTTTTCTCCGGAGTTCATGAATCGTATTGATAAAGTGGTGGTCTTCCGTTCGCTGAAAGAACATCATCTGCGTCAGATTCTCGATCTCGAGTTGCAAGCTGTGCAGGATCGAATCATGCAGTCGGCGGGAACGAAGTTTGTCTTCCAATGCTCCAAGACAGCCAAAGGTATGCTGTTGAGGGAAGGTCTGGACTTCAAATATGGCGCCCGCCACTTGAAACGGTCCGTTGAGCGTTTCCTCGTCTATCCGCTATCTAACCTCGTGGCTACCTGTCAAATCGGCCTCGGCGACCTCGTACACGTAGACGTTGACGGGTTTACTCGTAGACTGATCTTCTCGAAGAGTTCGGGCGGCGCCCTCATCCAGGAAATGCCGAGACCTGAGGAGCAGCCAGAGGCGGTCGAGTCGCTTTCCGGGGGTGTCGGCCTGCCGATTCCTCAGGCCACTAAGGCCGCGAGAAAGAGTCAGAGCCGCGGAGAGAAGACTGAAAGCTAGCCTTCGCTGTAGTCGAAATAAAAGCGCCGCCCACTTGATAGTAGGCGGCGCTTTTGATTTACTGGCCGAGATTATTATCCGGGACGGACTGGTTGCCGGCGCGATATTCCACGCAAGGCTTCGTGAGCCGCGAAAGAAAGATAAGCATCCCGCGCCATTAATACTTTCCGCAGCGCCGGCTCTGCAGCGAGATCGCCAATGAGGCCCAGAGCGCGAGCAGCTTCTCGTCTTACATCATCGTTAGTT
>CAZVHN010000227.1:0-6480 GCA_964626895.1 uncultured Chloracidobacterium sp.
GATGGCGGTGGAATAGATCGCATCACCAGCGGCGCGCTCGGTTCGCGGCGCTATCGAGTGCGTTTGCGCGGAACAGGCGGTCACTCGTGGGCGGATTTTGGCGTGTCCAATCCCATCCACGCCCTGGGACGCGCCATCTCCAGACTCGCTTCCTATCCCGCACCAAAGCGGCCCAGGACCACTTTCAATGTAGGTCGCATCGAAGGGGGCTCAAGTGTTAACGCCATACCCGGCGAGGCGGTCATGGAAGTTGACCTTCGTTCGGCTAGTGAGCACGAGCTACTCAGGCTTGATGCGTTTTTTCGACGGGCCGTCAGGGAAGCCGCGGATGACGAGAACGCCACCCGACGAAAAGACGATCTGCCGTTGGAACTTAACCTTCAGCTAATAGGCGAACGTCCCAGCGGCGAAACTCGGGCCGATTCTGCGATAGTCGAACTGGCTCAAGAGGCAACGCGCGCCTTAGGTTTCACGCCGCGACTGGACCAGGCGTCGACCGATTCGAACGTTCCTATTTCTTTGGGCCTACCAGCAATCACACTCGGCGGCGGCGGCACGTCAGGAAATTCCCACACCATTGATGAATGGTATGATCCCCGCGACCGCGAAGCCGGCTTGAAGCGGGCGCTGCTTGTAATACTCGGGATGGTAAAAGGCAAGACGGGGTAAAAGGGAAAAGGGGTAAAAGGCTATCTTCAGCCCTTTACCTGTTACCCTTTGACCCCGTTCCCCTCTTACCCTTTCTAGTTGATTGGAATCGTGACGGTAGCAGAGCCGGCCTTGCCGGGAGGAAAACGCTTTTGACGCGCTATCCGAATTGCCGAGGCATCCCCGCCAGAAGCTTGTGTCACTCGACCAGACTCATCATAAGTGACGGTAACCGTAATTCGTTTTGGTCCCGCATTCGCGGCCGCTGGTAGCCCGTTCGCCGCTGGCGCAAACGCAGCACCATTGGGCTGGTTGGCCGTCGCCGCTCTGTCTTCACGCGCCCTGGCACGATCTCTTTCTCGTTGGCGTTTGACTGCCAATGCTGCCGCATCACCCACCGGAGCACCGGTATTGGCAGGACTCTCAGACTGCGAAGCGTCAAGAGTGGAGGGTAAAGGTTCTGGTTCGGGGTTTGAAACCACCGACTGAGTCGTCTCCGCCGCTGACACTTTCGTACGGTTGTACCAACCGGCGGGCACGCCGACGGCTGCAACCGTGCCAAGCACCGCAACCACGACTGCAGCGGCGAACAACGGCTTTCGCTGCGCCATAGATTCTTTGCCGATGTATGTCAGAAATGCCGGTACGTGTATCTGCGGCTTGCTCTTCGGAGCGTTATCTACTTCGACCGTTTCCGGTTCACTCCTCTCGGATTCGTAACCCACCGGGAAAGCTTCCGGCGGCGTAATGCCTTCGTCCAACCGGCGCAGTCCCTCGAGCACAACCTGTGTCCAGGGTTGATTGATGGAGCGGTCACCCGCTTCCGCTGATTGACTGAACTCAAACTTGGCATTGGGCAACGTCAACGCATAGTAAACCGCGTCGATCCCGCGCACTGCGCCAATCTTGGCGTCCACCACGGAACCGGCCTGCAGGTAGAAGTAACCGGCGCCTTGCGGATAAAGGACACGAAGCCTTCCAGACTTACGCTGGTTACAAAAGAACTCAATGAGTTCTGAAAGTGAAAGGTCGCTGAGGTGTCCGGTCAATGGCATATAGCTCCTCTACGGGAAGAGAGATTTGGTGGGGGTAAAAATGAAACGCGCGTCACCTATGTGTCACTATTGGACCTATCGGGTGAGAGCGAACTTGTAGTTGATCACGCCCGATACTTTTACGGGCTGACCCGAAAGCGTTGTTGGAGAGAACCGCGCTCTCCGCGCTGCTTGCACGGCCGCTTCCCGCAATGTTACCGGCCCACCGCTGGCTTCAGCAGAGATCACTCTGCCGTTTTCATCTATCATAACTTCTACCGTTACTGTGCCGGCGATCCTCATCCGTTTAGCGGTATCAGGATATGCTGGAGCCGGCAGGGAAAGTGCCATGCCATTAAGCACGCCGCCAGAGACCGGCTTAAGAATCGGACTCAGTGCCGGGCTTGGCGGAGGCTCTGATTCCAACTCCACCACTGGATCAGCGGTCGCCGGTGTCACGCTCACAGTCTCTAACTCAGCCGAGTTCGTTACATTCATGTCCGACATGTTCGACGCAGGTGGTAGTGACGGTGTGGATTTCTGACTTGCTGCTGGCTGTTTATTTGCCAGGGAATCAGCTTCTACCTTGGGTTCGGGATTCACCTTGGCGACACTGGTTGATGAGGTTGAAGGCGGAGCTGGTGGCACGTTTGGCTGGGCGGCTGGTTGAGCAACCTTCATCATGTTCTCGTCGAGGTAGTACATGATCGCGCGATAGGTGATCTCGGTTGGCTCGAAGGTAACCCTGCCTCCTTCGACGACCGCCACAGAGGCCGTCATCTTGTTCCAGTTGCCAGCAAAATCAAACTCATACTTGTAAGTTTCTCTGCTCAGCAACGAGCCGTCGTCGTTAAGCGAAGTCATCTCGCTAATGTTTCCCTTGTCGTCGTACTTGTAGACCTCTTTGCCGGTTAGAGTGCCTCCGGCTACCGGATAGTACTTGTTCTCGACTTTGTTGCCCTTGATATCGTAAGCAACAACCTCAAGGAGAGCGCGTTTGCCTTCGACGATTCTCCCATCCAGGCTGGCTAGTCTTACGACTTCGGTGCGCACTCTGCGCACGGGTCCCACTAATCCATCCTTAATCCGATCGCTTTCGACCGGAACGCCGGCTGGCAGGGGCTGAAATCTCTTCGTCTTCGCGGTCAGATTGGACTGCGCGAAGGTATTAGAGCTTACGGAAAATAAAACAAGAGCGGCAACGACGGTTAAGATAGTTGTGCTGATTCGTTTCAACATGGTTCTTCGCTCCTGAAAGCCATGAGGATCGGGACAAGTTGGGATTTAAACCTGAGGTGGGGTGCCAGCTGTGACTCACGTTGCCAACAGCCGCGGACTTCGCGGCAAAGCGATAATAGCTGGTTAAACTCGGTTTGTCTAGAGCAAACCGAGAAGAAATGTAGAGGAAAACCGAGGCTTTAGCTCTTAGTAGCGGGATCTGCGGCCAGAATTGACACAATCTGGTCGATCACGCGGGTGGTGCTGGCACGGGCCGTTTGGTCATTACACAGGATGGAAAAGGCCAGCACTTCACCCCCCGCTGCGGTCACATATCCCGATAGCGACGTGGTGTAGGTAAGCGACCCCGTCTTGGCCACGAGCCGGTCACCGACCTTTCCCAGCCGTTCCCCCAGCGTGCCATCTCGGCCCGCAATAGGAAGCGACGCGCGAAAAACAGGGCCCGCGGCGGTCTTGGAAAGGGAAGCCAGCAGCCTGGAAATTGATTCGGGCGTGACCAGGTTAAGCCGCGACAGGCCCGAGCCATCGTGGAGGGCCATGCCGGCTGTCGAAATCCCTGTCCGCGATAGCCAGAGACGAATCACTTCTAAACCCGCTTCGTCGTCCCCGCGTTCTCTTCCAACCGGCTCCGGTATCGAGACCAAGTTGCCGCGCTCTCTCCCGAGCGTGCGGAGAAGTAGCTCCGCATAAAGGTTAATACTGGCTTTGTTTGTGTCCTTTACGATTTCACTCAGCGGCTTACTGGAAACGAAGGCCAACTCGATAGAAGCTGAGGGATCTAAACGCTCATTTGGAGGCACGCGAGCATCACGCGTTTGCGCGGTTCCTTGAACCTTGATGTCCCGGTCCTGAAGAGCTTTGAGAAAGAGTCTTGCAGCCCAGAGCGAAGGATTGTGGACAGAAAGCCGAGCGCCGAACCCTCTGCCACCGAGTGGAAACTCTCCCCAAACCCGAACCTTGTTATCTGAAAGGCCGCGATTTATTCCAATCGTCATTCGCTCCCCGCGCTTTACGACAGTCAAGCTGTTTTGGATAGAAAGGTAGTTGTCCGCGTCGTTCACATTCACCTGTGGCGGGGCGTCAGGTTTTACGGGTGGTAGGATACGGAGCTCGACCTCGTTATCGTTGACCGATAGAGCGCTTGCTTCAGCACCGAAATACCATTGGAGATCGGTCCAGGGCCAGCCGTCCCCCAACGCCTCACCGCGAAAGTAACTCTCATCCCCGATCACATTTCCCCTGATCTGCCGGATACCGCGCTGGTAGAGATCATCGGCGAGCCGGGCCAACGAGCCATCGCTGCTGTCCTTTTTTGCTTGCGCGACGAGGTCAGGCGCTCCGCGCCCATAGAGTATGAGATCACCGCTGATTGTTCCCGTCGCATCGGGTTGAGTCTTAGCGTAGGCCGAGGTTCGCCAGCGATAGTCGGGACCTAGTAGGTCCAGGGCGACGCCGGTCGTATAGATCTTCATATTGGAAGCGGGGATGAAAAGCTGGCCGGCGTTCCGTCCGTAAACCTCTCTCCCACTGGTGAGCGAAATAACGGAAACGCCCCAACGGGCCGAAGCAAATTCACTCTGGTCAATGGCGGAATCAATAGACTGAGAGAGCGACGCTGGGGACTGTTTTGAATCCGTGGTTGATTTGAAAACCCTGGACGAGGCTGCTGAATTGGTCTGTTTGTTACCTGTCTCCGAAAACGCCCTACCGGTGTGTAGCGGCCTTAAGCTCACTATGGAGACAACGACAAGCAAAACACCTAAAGCGCAGTTGACAAGAAGTTGGCGAGTGAATTTAGGAGTACGGCTCATCCTTAACTATCCTGAATATCGGCTGAAGCCTAGCCCGGAAGTTGGCGCAACTCTCCGCGATAAAGAAACAATCCAATACTGAGCGATCAACTTGCGAAGAGAGTAGCGGATCGATTTCCGGCCAGTACGGTTCGCGCCGCGGTATAGACTTCTTCCACTGTAACATCGTCGATAGCGCTGCTGTAGATGATTTGGTGACGGTCGCCTTGAGGCAAGTAGCTTTGAGGGGCCCGCTTATCGAGCAGCAGAACCACCGGAGTCCCCACAGCCGAAGCAATATGCATGGGCCCGGTATCATTTGAGACAAACACCGCAAGCCGGGCCTGGGCGGCCGCGACCTGGGGGATAGTAAGTTTATCGAGAACGAGGGTGGTTGGTGGGAACCGTCGCCGAATATCTTGAACAAACGCACGTTCTTCGGGTCCCAGGAAAACCAGAATTCTTACGTGATCGTTTCGAGCCAGGAAATCTGCGAGTTCAGCGAACCGCTCGAGCGGCCAGCGACGGCTGGGATGACCCGCTCCCGGAAATAGTCCGACTAAGGGAGTGCCTACGTCAGCCTTCGCTTGCTTCAAGATCTTTTCTATGGCTGCATCGTCAGCTGCCCTGGTCTTGAGATGGGGTAAACGGTCCGCGTCCTTCACTCCCAGCGGGATCAGGACGTCGAGATAACGATCGATTAAGTGGCGTTGACGGTGGTCTACCTCAACAGGCGGTCGCGGGTGGAAGTTAGCAAGGAAATCAATCGAGCGCGTGGGACGTCGTGAATAGAGGCGCTTCGGCGCGCCTGACAGAAATCCCAGCAGGTTTGTTTCTGACAGGCTATGAAGATCGATCACAAAATCAAACTGAGACCGTCGCACGCCTTGAACCAGCTTGGCGATACGCGCCAGCGAAACCAACTTCGGTCCGTCTCGCAATGCGACGCGATCCACCACCAGGATGGTATTTGCGTAGCCGGAGAGATCGACTATCTCAGCACCCGGCTTGCCGACGGACACGGTAATCGATGCCTTGGGAAAACGCTCGCGAATAGCCTTCAATGCGGGCAGACTAAGCACGACATCGCCAAGTTGGCCAAAATCAATAACCAGAATGTTTCGCGGATCAAAGCTCAATTGCTATAAATTGCTATTACTAATCGCCCGAATGTGCTTAGGGATCCCGCAGGTCGCGCCCGGTCATTTCCGCCGGCTGGGAGATGCCGAGCAAGCCGAGAACGGTGGGCGCCACGTCTTCAAGCGCACCCCCCTCGCGGAGCTTCAAACCGCGCGACGCTTCATCGATCAAGTGCAAAGGCACTGGATTGGTTGTGTGGGCGGTATGTGGCTGGCCGGTTTCCGGATTAATCATTTGCTCCGCGTTTCCATGGTCTGCCGTAATCAGGGTCACCCCTCCTGCCCGCCGAACAGCTTTGGTAATCCAGCCCAGACAAGTATCCACGTACTGGCAAGCCTCTATTGTTTTGTCGAGTTTACCTGTGTGGCCGACCATGTCGGGGTTTGCAAAGTTAATGACGAAAACATCAGTTTGGTCATCTTCGATGCCGCATAGCACCTGATCGGTGACCTTAAACGCCGACATCTCAGGTTGCAAATCGTATGTTGCGATCCTGGGCGAAGGCATCGACACCCTTCGCATCGCACTGAAATCGCCGAGGATCGCGCGCGTCGGCATCACCTATCCGAAAGCGGTGGAAGACGCCATCGCTGAAGTCGTTCCCGTGCTGCCGCCGGCGACGATCGCAC
>CAZVHN010000228.1:0-1685 GCA_964626895.1 uncultured Chloracidobacterium sp.
GCTGGTCTGCGGTCTGCTGCTCGCCGTTTTCGCCTGGCTTGCTTCCAGTACCTCTTCGCAATCCACCAAGCCTAATCAAACTCAAAAAGCAGCCTACCAGGCTGGGGACTATGTTGGCAGCGAAGCGTGCAAGGAATGCCACGAGGACCAATTCAAGAACTTTGCCCATACGGCTCATGCGAAACTAATTACCCTCGCCAGTTGGAAAGACAAAGTTACGGGTTGCGAACAATGTCATGGGCCCGGCAAGGCCCACTTGGAGGAAGGCGATCCGAAGAAGATAGTTTCCTTCAAAACCAAGTCTTCTAAAGAAACCTCGGAGACGTGCCTTGGCTGTCACGCCGGCAGAGAAGAGCACAACAACTTTCGGCGCGGTGAGCATTGGCGAAATGATATCGGTTGCACTGACTGCCACTCATCACACTCTCCCGCGAACGGGAGGAACGTCGCGGCATCCAACACTTTCGTGGGCGCCGCGAACGCCGAAAAGCCCGGCTTTGCCACGCTGCGGATGTTAAAAACAAGCGACCCGCAGCTTTGCCTGGGTTGCCACAGCGAAGTAAAGCACCAGTTTAATCAACCCTTTCACCACAAGGTTCTTGAAGGCGCGATGCGCTGCGGGGATTGCCATAACCCTCATGGCGGGTTTGAATTGAAACAAACCAGACTGGCGACTGGTGCCGATGCAGCTTGCATTAAGTGTCACGCGGACAAGCAAGGCCCGTTTGTTTATGAACATGCTCCGGTCAAGACCGAAGGGTGCACGGCTTGTCATACTCCCGACGGCTCGGCTAATCCGCGGTTATTGAAAACCAGCCGGGTCGCGCAGCTCTGTCTGACGTGCCACAGCGTGGAGCATGGCGTCGGGGCTGAGGAGCCAGCCGGTCCTCAGCATAACCTGAACGCGCAGTACGCTAATTGCACCAACTGTCACGTCAAGATTCACGGGTCGCGTACGAGTCCGGTCTTCTTCAGATGATGCGTTACTGAGCCAGTTAGCGATGGCTGAACTGAGCGAGGATGGCCCATGAAAAGGAACGCTACAAATGCTTTGCGCATCTTGCCGGGATTGCTGGCGTTGGTGTTAATGACAGGTCTGGCAGCTGCTCAGCAACCCTCACCGAGTCCGAAAAAGCCCGACGAAACTAAAACCGAAACTCCTACGGAAGCTGGAGAGGACGCGGGCGCCTATATCGTCACTTCCAGCATAGAGTTTGGCTATCGAGGGCTTAGTGTTGACGGCGATCTTAACAAGTACCAAAGCGATCTGAATTACAAGGCTGGCCCTCGACTATTCGACAGCAGCTTTCTGGTGAAATCGAAGGACGGTAAAGGTGGGCCCTTTGACACTCTTTTGATAACTTCGACCGGCTGGGGGGCGGACCCCCAGGGTAACCTCCGATTGAGTGTCGAGAAGCCAGCGTGGTACCGCTTCGAGGGGACTTACCGTCGCTTCAAGTACTTCCGGTTTCTCAACAGCTTCGCTAATCCCAACTGGGTGTTTAACCCTGCGAGCTTCAGTCGTCCGCCCAATCCGGTTACGGGAGAGCACGGCTATAATACGCGGACGCAATTGGGGGATTTCGACCTTACGATTCTGCCGAAGGACGAGCGCATCAGGTTCAATGTCGGCTACTCGCCAGAGCGTTACAGCGGCCCCGCCTTCACGAACCACCGCCCCGGTC
>CAZVHN010000229.1:0-2330 GCA_964626895.1 uncultured Chloracidobacterium sp.
GCTCGGCGCGCTCTCTCGGCCTCGATTATGCAACTTAGATGTCCGGCCGCCTTTTCCACCTCATCATTGATGATCACGTAATCAAACTCTTTGTAGTGCTTCAGTTCCGCGGGCGCGTGTCTCAGTCGCAGCTCCAGCTCCTCCGCTGAATCGGTTCCTCGGGCTATTAACCGCTGCCGCAAAATCTCAACCGATGGGGGCATAATAAAAATGCTGACCGAATCTGTGACTAACTCACGCACGCTGGCTGCCCCTTGCACGTCCACTTCGAGAATGATGTCTCGTCCTTCAAATACTTCCCGAGAGACCTGATGACGGCTGGTTCCGTAGAGCTTGCCATGCACATGTGCCCATTCCAGAAATTCACCGGCGGCGACCATCGCCTCAAACTTTTCCGGCGTCACGAAGAAGTATTCGCGTCCTTCAACTTCGCCGTTACGCGGCGCACGAGTGGTGTATGAAACAGAGTAACTAAGATTTGTCACCTGCTTCAACACCCGTTGAATGAGCGTGCCTTTGCCGCCGCCCGAGGGAGAACTCACAACGAAGAGAATGCCACGCATCCGCTCCTCAGGAGCGACAGTGTCTGGTCGTTCAAACACTTTCTGTTCACTCGACATTCTGGACCTGCTCGCGCAGTTTCTCCACCTCAGCCTTGATGCCGAGCGCGGCCTCTTTGATTGAAAGCTCTGTTGATTTCGACAGGGTCGTATTTGCTTCCCGATTCAGTTCCTGCAGCAGAAAGTCGAGCATCTTCCCGGTCTCGCTCGTGGAATCCAGCGCCTCGCGAAATTGGGCCAGATGACTGCGAAGTCGAACCATCTCTTCACTGACATCACTCCTGTCAGCCAGATAGGCGACTTCCTGAGCCATTCGTGAAGCATCAAGTTCAACGAGCTGGCTTTCTCGATTGAACAGCTCCCCAATCCGCTTTTGCAGGCGCGCCCGATAGTTCTCAACCAATCCACTCGCTGCCCCTTCGATAACCGGAACCAGCGCCTCGATGTTGTCGACCCGTTCGCGCATCTCTTTGCGCAGCGCCTCGCCTTCCTGTGCTCGCATTTTTTCGAGCTCCGCAAGAGCTTCATCGAGGGCGCGCTCAATGCCGGCAATCATGCCTTCGTTGAGGCCGTCGCGTGCGGTTTGCAGCGCTCCAGGAAGCCGCGCAAGCACATTGATGTCCAGATCGCCGGCGATCCCAAATTCCTGTTGCATTTCTCTCAGGGCATTTACATAGCCGCTAATCAGCGGACGATTCAACTCGTAGGCAACCTCGGACGTGCGCTCAAACGTGACGGTTACATCAACTCGACCCCGCGAGAGCCGGGAACTGATGCGTCGTTTGATCTGTCCTTCCAGCGGCGAGAGCTCTCCCCCCAGGCGTAGATGTACATCGAGAAACCGGTTGTTGACCGTCTTCAAATCGACGGAAACGGAGAAATCATCTCCAGTTGCCGAGCCACGCCCGTATCCCGTCATTGATTTCATAAGTTTGTTCGTGTCAGTGGACAGTGGACAGTGGACAGTTGTTCCTTTTGAAATCGTGCATTGTGCTTGCTCTTTGTTCAATCCACTAACCACTGTCCACCGACCTCTGTCCACTGTCCACTGACCACTGTCCACTAACTACTGACAACTGACCACTGACTAACTAACTGACAACTCTTCTTCTTCGTCCGCAAACTGAAGCTCATAGAGCTTCTTGTACTGCCCGCCACGAGCCAGCAACGTCGTGTGGGTTCCCATTTCGATAATCCGACCTCCCTCCATCACCACAATGGTGTCAGCGCGACGGATGGTAGAGAGGCGGTGAGCAATCACGATGGTGGTGCGGTTGCGAACCAAATTAGCTATTGCTCGTTGCACGTAGCGTTCAGATTCTGCGTCCAGGGCCGAGGTAGCCTCGTCCAGAATCAGTAGCGGCGCATCGACCAGGAGCGAACGTGCGATGGCCAGGCGTTGACGCTGCCCGCCAGAGAGAAAAACTCCCCGCTCGCCGACAATCGTTTGGTAGCCGCGCGGTAGTTCCATGATGAAGTCGTGTGCGAAAGCAATACGAGCAGCTTCTTCGATTTCGGCTTGCGTGGCCTCGGGCCTGCCGTACGCGATGTTATGGAGGACCGTGTCATTGAAAAGGACGGTTTCCTGAGTGACCAGCGCGATTTGACGTCTCAAGCTTGAGAGCTTCACGTCTCGTAGATCGATCCCGTCCCAGAGCACCTTGCCGGAAACCGGATCATGAAAGCGCGGAAAGAGCTTAGTGAGCGTCGATTTGCCGTCTCCTGATTCACCAACCAGTGCAACCATTGCTCCAGCGGGAATCTTCAGAT
>CAZVHN010000230.1:0-2253 GCA_964626895.1 uncultured Chloracidobacterium sp.
CAAATATTTCGCTCCTCCGGAGCTTCAAAGTTCTTTGGGATCCCGGTTCTATAAACATTTGGTCCCTCCGGGACCGAAGACTAGAGCACCGAAAAATAGGCAGACTTATTCGTTGCGAGAACTTTAGAGACACCACACTAGATCTCAACCTGCGAACCTAATTCGACCACGCGATCAGGCGGTAGACAAAAGTAGGCGGTCGCGCTCGTGGCATTCCGCGAGATGAGGGCGAAGATTTTTTCACGCCAAAGCGCCATCCCGGGGCGTTTGCTGGCCATGATCGTCTCGCGGCCAAGGAAGTAGGTGGTATCTTTCGGGTTGAATTTGAATCCCGGCGCTTTCACGTTTTCCAGCACTCTTGGAATCTCCGGATCTTCCAGGTATCCATAGAAAACTCTCAGGCGGTAGAACCCGTTACCAATAGGCTCCATTTCGACTCTCTCCCCATCCTCGACATAAGGAACCAGCCTGGTCTTCACCGTGAGAAACAGCACGCGCTCGTGCAGCACTTTGTTGTGCTCGAGGTTATGGATAAGGGCCGGCGGAGTCCGCGTAGCGTTCCCGTTCATGAAGATCGCAGTGCCAGGCACTCTTAACGGCGGACGACGTCCAATCTCCTGGAGGAAGTCTTCTAACGGTTGAGAATCCGCTTGGATTCGTTCGGAGAGAATGCGCCGCCCCTTCTTCCACGTCATCATAACGGTGAAGACCATGCCCGCGAGTAACAGCGGAAACCAACCGCCCTGCGCGACCTTGATGATATTTGCTCCGAAGAATGAAAGATCGATGACGAGAAAGAAAAGGGCTAGTGAACCCGCCGTCAGCCGGCTCCAACCCCAGCGCTCGCGCGCGACCACGTAAAACAGGATCGTCGTAATCACCATCGTCGATGTCACCGCCACCCCGTAAGCCGCGGCCAGGTTGCTGGAAGTGCGGAAGCCGACCACGATGGCGATGCATCCGAACATAAGAGCCCAGTTAACAGTAGGAATGTATATCTGCCCAAACTCGCTGGTGGATGTGTGCGTTATCTTCAGACGCGGGCTGAAACCGAGCTGTACGGCCTGCATGGTGAGCGAGAACGCGCCAGTGATTACAGCTTGCGAAGCGATCACCGCCGCAGCCGTGGCCAGGATGACCATCGGGTAGAGTCCCCACGAGGGTACCAGGCGGTAGAAGGGATTCTCGGCGGCGCCCGGGTTCTCCAGGAGCAGTGCACCCTGACCGAAATAGTTCAGAAAGAGTGCCGGCAGCACGACAGTGAACCAGGCGAGACGGATGGGCCGCATTCCAAAGTGGCCCATATCTGCGTAGAGCGCCTCGCCTCCGGTGACGACCAGAAAGACCGAACCGAGAATCAGGAACCCGTGCCAGCCGTTGCGGAGAAAGAAATCCAGTCCATGAAGGGGGTTGATGGCGGCAAGCACTTCCGGGTAACGAATGATCTGTAGGATTCCGAGCACGGCCAGCACCGCAAACCAAACAAACGTGACAGGCCCAAACACCCTGCCGATGCCTGCGGTTCCGCGACTCTGAACCATGAACAATGCGACGATAATCGCAATCGTGATTGGTACGACGTAAGGGTTGAAGAGAGGCGTCGCGACGGTCAAACCTTCCATCGCGCCAAGTATTGAGATCGCCGGCGTGATGACTCCGTCGCCGTAAAGGAGCGCGGCGCCGAAAATGCCCATCACGATCAGCACCCATCGTTCGCTTTTCCCTGAAGGCTTGATCGGGGTCGCCAGCGCCGTCAGTGAGAGGATGCCGCCTTCGCCATGATTGTCTGCGTGCAACACGAAGACAAGGTACTTGACCGAAATGACAATGATGAGCGACCAGAAGATCAGCGAAAGGACGCCCAGGATGTTAGCGGGCGTAGGGGCAATGGAATGTGGTCCATGAAAGCATTCGCGCAGGGCGTAGAGCGGGCTGGTTCCGATGTCGCCGTAAACCACGCCCAGCGCGGCCAGCGAGAGAACAAAGAGATATCGGCCGCGTGGCGTCACGCGCTCGATGTGCCCGCCGGTGGTCGTAGCATGGATGTCCGTGGGTGTTGTCTCTGCCATTCCCCTGCTTGACCTTAACCGTTCTCGCTGCGGAACACCGGCACGAACAGATCTTAATGCCGTAGAGTTGCGTTTATTAGACTGGCACAGAAGTTATAAAGTTTTCTTAAATATGGCAAGGCCCCGCCCCGGACAGGCCCCGCCCCGGAAGGATTCACTCAACCAGCGCCGGAGGCGCGGCAGA
>CAZVHN010000231.1:0-5046 GCA_964626895.1 uncultured Chloracidobacterium sp.
CGCTCTCCGAAGCGGTCGATCTCAACCCAAAGCCGGAGCGTAGTGCGCTGTCCGACGAACTCGAAGTGTCGTTCGTACCCATGGCGGCTGTCGAAGCTGGAACGGGTGCTATCGATGCGTCAACAGTGCGGAAGTACGCCGAGGTCAAGAAGGGATACACATATTTTCGCGACGGTGATGTGTTATTCGCCAAGATCACGCCGTGCATGGAAAACGGCAAGATGGCTGTGGCGCGCCAGTTGCGGAACGGCATCGGGTTCGGTTCAACCGAGTTTCACGTGCTGCGCCCGCGCGAGGGCGTCGATGCGCATTACGTCTATCACTTCGTATCGAGCGCACGGTTTAGAGCTAAGGCGGCTCACAATATGACCGGCGCGGTTGGACAGAAGCGTGTTCCTGCCGCGTTTCTCGAACAGAGCGAAATTCCGCTTCCACCTATTGATGAGCAGCGACGCATTGTGGCGGAAATGGAAAAACAGTTCTCCCGCCTCGTCAAAGCCGTTGCCAACCTTAAGCTGGTCAAAGCCAAGCTTGAGCGCTACAGGGCGGCTGTGCTCAGAGCCGCCGTTGAGGGTCGCCTCGTCCGTAGGGGAATGACCGCGCGTCTGAGTTGGGCTGAGTTGACACTAGGAGATGTCGCTCAAATAGTTGGAGGCCTCACCAAGAATCCGAAGCGCACAGCTTTGCCTCGCCGATTGCCCTACCTGCGTGTTGCAAATGTGTACGCCAATGAGCTGCGCCTTGACAGTATCGAGAGCATCGGCGTGGGTGACTCCGAGTTAGAGAAGCTATTGCTCAAGGCCGGAGACCTGCTAGTCGTCGAGGGAAATGGAAGCAAGGATCAGATTGGCCGTTTGGCAATTTGGGACGGATCGATAGACCCTTGCGTGCATCAGAATCACTTGATTAAGGTGCGATTGAGCGGGCCGGTGATGCCGAAATGGGTTCTATTTTGGTTTCTGTCTCCGATTGGTCGTCGTCACATTGAAGAAGTATCCAGTTCTACTTCTGGCCTTTACACCTTAAGCGTCAACAAGGTCGCGGCGTTACGACTCGTTCTGCCTCCTATCGAGGACCAAGAACGAATCGTCGCTGAAGTTGAGCGGCATTTGTCTTTGATTGGCGCGACGGAGGCTCAGTTAAAGGCGGCAGCGCTTCGATCCCAACGCATACGAAATGGGATGCTAGCGAGAGCATTTCCCGATGGTTCAGACGCCTCGATGTAATCCATGGCTCTATTTCCTCAGCCGCTAGACAAAGAAGAGTTCGAACGGCGCGCGTGGAACTCCGTAGTCTCGCGGGAACCCGAACTTTCTGCGCACGGCTATGGAGATGCGTTTCGGACACGCGCCGAGGAATTGCGTGCCGCTGGCGATCAGATTGGCGCAGATGCCTTCCGCGCGCTCGCCGACGTTCTTCTGTTGCATCTGAGTCCTAGCGACAAGGCACTGCCGTTCAAACCTGTCGCAATATGGGGTGACAGACGTAGCCTTGCTCTCGACGATCTCGATGGGGCAGATATTCAATTGCTCGAAGAAATCGGGCCATTGGCGGCGGCACCAATTGTCCGCGCACAACTGTGCGATGTCGCGTGGGTGGCAGGTCGCGCAAGAGGCAGGAAGACCTGGACACTTGGACCGGTGGCTGCGAAAGCATACTTGAATGCATTTGAGCTTGCACACGGAGTAGGCAAGGAACTAGTGCTCTTCGACGAGCTGACTCGAGGGTTACAGCTTGCGCGGGAATTTCGAAAGCAGGACTCGCAAGCACCTAATGATTATTGGAATGTCCTAGAACAGGTTGCGCGAAAGACCGCGAGTAAGGGGTCGATCGGATTGCTAGCGCGCGTTCTTCGGTTATTCGCTGAGCGGCGTTACGAGAAGTCAACGGACTTGGCCATTCTCGCTGAGGGGACTGCGAAAAACGTTGCCGCGAAAGGACCGTCAATTACTTTGGCTGATTTGTGGGGCGAAATCAGTTCACTATGGCGCGTGGCAAAGAATGACGTTAGCGCGCGCTCGGCAGGGATAAATCGAGGCGAGATGCTGATCGCAGTTGGCGAAGCGGAAGCTGGCCGTAGCGCAATGGTCGCTTTTCACTGGGTGCAACAAGGCCTCGAATGCTTACGTCGTACAGGGGCGGATACGACGCGGATCGAGGAGGTCCATCGACGCCTCCTCGATCTTGGTGCGGAGACTCTGTCCGAAATGAAGGAAGTTAGAAAAGACTTCGACGCAACCGAAGCGATCGAATCATCACGTAAACAGGTGGCCGGGTATCCATTGGCTGAAGCGCTTCTGCGGTTTGCGTTTGGGGAGCATCTGCTTGACCCCGTACAGCTTCGGAAGACCGTCGAAGAGCAGGCGAAGCAGTCTCCGCTTCAATTCCTGATTGAAGCAAAGACCATTTCTCGAGACGGAAAAACTGTCGGCATCCGGCCATCTTTGATGTCGACTGGAGAGGAGTATGAACGTGCGATAGGTCTGGCTGTAATCGAGCACGCCTTCCGATATGACGTGCCGTTCAGGGTGCAGCTATTCATCATTCCAGCAAAGGACCAAATCTGGAATGACCACCACCCGGGATTCGCCGATTTGCTGCCCTTGGTAAAGGACAATCCCTTTGTACCCGCGGGGTTTGAGGAAGGATATCTACGTGGTCTTGTGGCGGGCTTTTTCGGCGACTGGATTGTCGCGGCCTATTTTCTGATTCCACAAGTTGAAGCTTCGGTTCGTCACGTGTTACAGCGAGCAGGTGCGATAACGAGCAATGTTCAAGCCGACGGGAATCAGGAGGAGAAAAAACTTCATCAGCTATTCGCCGATCCCGTCGCCCTGCAGGCCTTCGGTGCCCCGCTCTTGTTTGAATTGCGCTCTTTGCTCATTGAGGAGCTCGGCGGCAATTTACGCAACCGCTTCGCACATGGCATGATGACAGCGGCTGACTGTTATGCGGCCGACGTCATCACGCTGTGGTGGCTGCTACTTAGAATTTGCCTGACGCCGGTGGCGCACGCCCAGAAACAGCAGCAAGACAGTTCCGGCCAACCTCCTGTCGGGGATGACCAAGGGAACGCGGGTGTTAGCGTGGCGAACCCGGAGTTCTTGGATTTCATCGATGGGCTGATGGGTAGGGCGTGAGTAATTCTTCGATCCACGATCTCTCGGACCTGCGTAACCATCTTTACGGTCGCGCAGAGTGGCTCTGGCAGGGATCGTTGCTGTTAAGCGCCATCCTGCTTGCGTTAACCCTTTCAGGATTCTGGCTCAACGCACCAATCTGGCTGAGCGTAACGGGTCTCGCCGCGGCAATTGCCCCAATCTTGGTAGCTTGGATGCGTGAGGCCGCATCAGTCCTAATGGTTCGGGGCGACAAGTGCCGCCGTCTAATCCTTTATGCCGATGGCTTGAGTCGTGAGATTGGATCATCGGAGTTGGCGGAAGTGCGCGCATGGGCCCTTGGCGTCAGACTTGATTCAGCTCCCTTCGTGCGGCCTTTCTACTCGTCAAACGAGCAACCTGGGCCTAGGAGGCTTGCAGATATTCTCACGGAGGCGGCGTTTTTCACCGAACAGCTTGCTGCGAAGGTTCGGACTGGTTTGGCGATTGCCTTTGTTCTTGCGCTTGTTGCAGCAGTGTCTGCTCTTTATTTGGCCGACTTGCTTTCGAGTACCGGAGTCCCGGGGCTATTGCTCGCAGCGAAATCTGTTGCAACGTTCATCGCCTTCCTTATCTCTGGTGATGTCCTGTTGCTTTCGAAAAAATACGGGGACCTTCAACGGGAGGCACGACATACATTCGAGCGCTGTGCTCACTTAAGACTTCAATCGAATCCTGAGGAGGGTGAGGTGCTGGGCGTCGCGGAGGATTACGGCATATTGTTGCTGCAGTGTCCGCCCATCCCCGTGTGGCTTTATCTTCGATATCGCGACGCCTTGAACGATGTGTACCGTGAGAGCCACCGTGTAAAGGGCAATTGAGCTGTGCAGTTACGAGCCCATCCGCAGATGAACTTGGCCGCACTCGCTCATCGAGTGCAGCCACTTGAATCTGAACTAGTCAACGCAAAGCGCCATCGGGGCACGGCGCGAATGCGGTTGGCAACGTCGTTTGACGTGAGCAGAATCGTCGCAATTGGAAGCCACGCACGAGGTACCGCGATTCGCTCGCACAGCGATCTAGACATGATGGTTGTGCTTCGGCGCAACGAGGCTAAATGGGGTGGGAGCTTGGTTTCGTCGTACACGGTCCTAGAGAAATTTCGCCAAGATCTTCAGACGCGCTACGTACAGACTGACATACGGCGTGACGAGCAAGCGGTAGTCATCGATTTTGCGGCGGGACAGAGAAGCCTTGATGTAGTTCCTGCGTTGTTTCATCGCTTTGATCGGCTTCGGCCGATCTATGTGATTCCAGACGGAAACGGGGGGTGGTTCGAGTCCAGTCCCGAGGCGCACGACCGGTACTTCGGTAGTGCAGTCGAGAAGAGTGGCGGTAAGTTGAAAAAAGTAGTTCAGCTGATGAAGTGGTGGAAGTTCAGTCGTGCTCAGCCGATCCCAATTCGCTCGTTTCATGTCGATATGCTGGTTGCCAGCAGCGACGTGTGCGTCGGCGTAAAGCCCTACACGCATTGCCTCTATCAGGTGTTTGAGTTGCTAGCTGGACGAGAGTGTCGTGGACTTCGAGACCCACTTGCGCTTACCGGAGTCATCTATGCAGCAGCTTCGGATCCACAGTGGGCGGCAATGAATGACGCCGTGGCATACGCTTTCGAGCATGCTCGTGCGGCCGTAGCGGCCGAGGCTGTCAGGAACTTCGAGGAGGCCAACCGCCAATGGAGCATAGTGTTCAACTACGAGTATTAGTTGCTGGTTGCGACAACAGGTGGATCGCAACTGGCCCGCGGACGGGTTCCGCGCGGCGAATTGCCTCTTACGATTGAATGTCGGCAACATGCGAGACAATAGCCGGTCAATGAATTGCCGCCGCGCGACGCCATGCCCCCGGGAAGTTCGTTAAACGTTAATCCGCGCGTCCTCGAATGGGC
>CAZVHN010000232.1:0-2875 GCA_964626895.1 uncultured Chloracidobacterium sp.
CCAAGATCGGCGTTGCGGATGCGCGAGAAGTCCGCTGCCGCAACCCCGGTGCGGCCCTGCGCGCCGCGGACGCTTAGCCCCTCACGGTCGAGCGCTTTGATGATCTCGGCGGCCAGAATTGCCTTGAACAGATCGGCATCGGCATTCTTGTGTCCCAGGTCGCGAAAAACATTTCCGCTTCCCTTCACTACCTCCAGCTTTTCGCTTTTCATCGCAGCATCTCCTTCAGTCTTTTCAAACGGTCCTTGACCAGATCGATTTCAGCTTTGGCTGTCTTGATGCCCCGCGTAGATTTCTTCTGAAAGACATGGACAACCCAAATGTCTTCACCGAGCTGCACCGCATAGACCAAGCGGAACGCGTCACCGCGAAATGGCAAGGCAACCTCGAACACGCCCGAGCCTAAACCTCGCATAGGCTTCGCAATGTCGGCCTTACCGCCCTCTGCGGCAATCGTCAAGGCGATAAGACAAGTGGACCGCACCCCATCCGGGAAAGTCTCAAATTCCCTGAGCGCTGCTTTAATCCACGAAACGGAGGCGTGCGTCTGATCATTTGCCTCCCCGTTCATCGCTTCGCGATCTCGTCTCGGATCTTGCCCGCCATGTTGTCACATATGACAACACACGTCAATTGTGAGGGAAGTAGCTAACTATCAATGACTAAATACACGCGGAGTTTGATTCAGAGTCTGCCAAGAGCAGTTCCGATCTGGGAAGCAGCGCGACCGTGTCTACTCCATAGCCGCTCCCTCGCCGTTCGTTCGCGCCGCCGTCCACCGGCCCAATATGCGAGAGCGTAGTTCGGCGATCTCGGCTTGGTAGTCTGGATTAGACTCCAGTTGCTCCTGAATAGCATCGGCTGCTGCTTCCTGCTCCTTCAAATACTCTTCAATTTCTTGGCGATGCGTGAGGTAGTAAGCAATACTTGAGTAAACGTCGCAGAGACTGAGAGAAGGAAAGCTCTACACAATTTGCTCGGCTGTCGCTCCCAGTTTGAAATGATGGATAATTGAATCCAGACTAACTCTCGAGCCTTTGATCCGAATAGTCCCCTGCTCGGTGACAACAAGCGGCATGCTGATGGTTTCTTCCAAGGTCACCATAATGGGTTTGATTTTACCTGACGGACGCGTCTGATCCGAATATGAGCGTAGCGACAATAAGAGTCTGCCAAAAGTCTGCCAAATTGTGCCGGCACCGATGAGGGGAGGACAGAAGCAGCGAAATAACCTAAGAAATTTGGTAGGCGCGTGGGGATTTGAACCCCAGACCCCTACCGTGTCAAGGTAGTGCTCTACCCCTGAGCTACGCGCCTATAAACGATTCTCAAATTCGCTTGAGATTAACTGACTGAGCGAGGCCCGAAAGTAACAAACGGCCGTCGAAGGTGTCAAGCCAAAGAGCTGAGCCATAGAGCTGAGGGTCCTGGTGCAGTTTTGGTCTCTGCTATCCCTCCACGAAGGCCCAGGCAGTCCGCATAGCGGACGGCGAACATAGCTCAGCACTTTGCGTGCTGAGATCGGCGTCATCACAGAGTTGCCTTGCCTCGTCCTGCCCAAACTGCACCGTACCAGCTCACGTAGGCCTCGACCAGAAGAAGAAGGACGAGCAAGGAAATTACCATTTACCGAACCCGGGTCGCACAGTATACTCTGCACGTAACCTCAACCTCACAAGGAGTAGTAACCATGGATAGGAATTCCGACGAAGCCGTGACCAAACCTACACTTGAAACTATTCTCGAACGCATCAACTCACTGGGAGATAGCGTGGGAGCCCTGCGTAACGAGTTTGGCGCCCTGCGAGAGGAGTTTGGCGCCTTGCGAAACGAGTTTGGCGCCCTGCGTAACGAATTTGGCGCCCTGCGTAACGAATTTGGTGACCTCCGCAATGAGTTTCAATTGTTTCGGGGAGAGATCGAAATTCGCCTGGATCGTATAGAGAGCCTGACTAATCAAACTCGAGCTGAGATGCTCACCTTGCGCGCAGACTTCCGGGAGTTTAGGGCCCAACCGAAAGAATCAGTTGCCTGAAGATAAACTAGACCGTTTGGCCCTTTGAGCAGGTAGCTCAGACCTTCGGGGCGTCGGCTGCGACCCGGTCCCATTCGGCATACATCGATTGAAGCTTTGTCTCCGTTTCCTGGTATTCATCATTGAGCTGAATCAGGCGGGTCCCGTCCCGCGCAACTTCAGGCTCGCCCATCTGCCGGGAAATCTCATTCAATCTCGATTCCGCTTGAGCGATGTCAGCCTCCAGGCTTTCCGGCGTACGGGCATCAACCTTTTTCTTCTTGATGACCTTTACACCCGAAGATGCTGAAGATCCTGGCGTCGCATTCTTTTTTCCTTTTGCTGATTGCTTTGTGCTTCTCGGAGCCTGACTGCTTGTCTCTTCTCTTGGCGATACAGGCGTTAGGGGGTCAGCTCGCACCAAATTAGCAGGAGCGGAGTTCTCCGCCGCCTTGGAAACTGCGCCCGATGTCAGGCGATCGGCTCTCCAATCATGGTACTCGGTGTAGTCGCCGTCGTAGTGTTCCGCTGCTCCCTGGCCATCAAGCGCGAGCATCTGCGTAGCAACGCGATCGAGAAAATAACGATCGTGACTGATTGTGAGTATCGTTCCTTCGTAGGCGTCGAGAGCCTCTTCCAGCGCTTCGCGGGAGTGAATGTCCAGATGGTTGGTGGGCTCATCCAGCACCAGCACATTCACGCGCGAATAGATCAACTTCGCGAGAGCCAGACGCCCTTTTTCGCCACCAGACAAATCGCCAACCTTCTTGTAAACGTCGTCCCCCGTGAAAAGAAACTTTGCCAAAAACGATCTCAGCTCTCCCGCGGTGGCACTCGCAGGAGCCACGCGACGGAGCTCCA
>CAZVHN010000233.1:0-12535 GCA_964626895.1 uncultured Chloracidobacterium sp.
GCGCCACCCGACGCTCGCTTATCTAGGCACGCTGACTCTTTTGACGGCCCTGATCATCGCAGTCCTGGTCTTCTCGATGTACCTAGCAGGCGCCGGCTGGCCATTGTTGGCGGCAACTTTCCTGCTGGCTCTCATTCCTGCCAGCGATCTCGCCCTTAGCATCCTGAACTGGGACGTAACCCATCTCCTCGAGCCACGCCTGTTGCCCAGGATGAACACTTCCGCAGGTATTGGAGAAAACGCGTGCACGATGGTTGTGGTCCCCACGCTCTTCTCCAGTGAAGAGGGCGTGCGCGAACTACTCGAGAGACTAGAGGTCCATTTCCTCGCAAACCAGGACGAGCATATTTATTTCGCCCTCCTCGGAGACTTTGTAGACGCCGATGCGGAAGAGCTGGCCGAAGACACCGTCCTTCTTGATGTGGCCCTGAATGGCATTGATGACCTGAACCAGCGTTACAACAAGCACCACCCTCAACGGTTTCATCTGTTTCACCGGCACCGTCAATGGAATCCGGCTGAAGGGAAATGGATGGGTTGGGAACGGAAGCGGGGAAAGCTCCACGAATTCAACCGCATCCTTCGCGGCGCCCGCGAGACAAGTTTTATGGTCCAGACGGCGGATCAGGCACTGCTCTCGCAGGTGCGCTACGTAATCACGCTCGATTCCGATACCCATCTACCGCGCGAAGTTGGGCGCAAACTCGTGGGCACCGCCATCCATCCGCTCAACCGGCCACGCATTGACCCGGCCACCAATCGTGTCACCTCCGGTTATGGCATTCTGCAGCCCCGCGTCAGCATTTCACTTGAGAGCGCTTCCCGCTCAAGATTCGCGCGCATTTTTTCCGGGAACACCGGAATCGATCCCTACACGACCGCCGTCTCAGACGTGTATCAAGATCTCTTTGGCGAAGGCAATTACACCGGCAAAGGTCTCTACGACGTGGACGCGTTTGAATCCGCCCTGGACGGACGCGTGCCGGAGAATTCGCTGCTCAGCCACGATCTCTTTGAGTCGCTCTACGCGCGCGCGGCTTTGGTTACCGACATCGAACTCCTCGACGACTATCCTGCGCACTACGATTCCTATGCTCACCGTCAACATCGCTGGACTCGAGGCGATTGGCAGATTATTAGATGGCTCTTTCCCTCCGTGCCTGACGCACATGGACGCAAAGTGCGAAATATCCTGCCACTGATCTCGCGCTGGAAGATTCTCGACAATTTACGGCGAAGCCTGGTTGCGCCTTCTCTGTTCATCTGGCTGGCGGTTGCATGGACATTATTTCCGGGCTCGACTCTGATTTGTACTCTTTTCGTCGTGCTGGCGATTGCCTTTCCCGTTTATCTTCACGTCACCACCAGTCTCTTGATACATCCGCGTGGCATCCCCTGGACCAGTCATTTCTGGAGTGTCTGGGGCGACATCAGCACCAACACCGCGCAGGCGGCATTGTCGATGATATTTCTCCCGCATCAGGCTTATCTGATGCTGGAAGCAATCGTCCGCACACTCTATCGAAAACTGATCTCGCGCCGGAAGTTGCTGGAGTGGGTAACCGCTGCGCAGTCGGAACGTTCAGCGCGTCACGATCTGCCATCGTTTTTATGGTTCATGCTGCCGGCTGAGTTGCTCACTCTGACTGCCGCTGTGCTTAGCTTTTTACTGCGGCCTTCATCGCTGAGTGTGGCGGCTCCCTTCCTGGTAGTCTGGGCGATGTCACCCTTTGTCGCCTATTGGGTTAGCCAACGCACAGCTCCCGCCCGCAGAGAACTGGCAGGTGAGGACCTCCGCTTCGCCCGTCTGGTAGCTCGCCGCACCTGGCGCTTCTTCGAAACTTTTGTGGGAGCTGAAGACAACTGGCTACCGCCAGATAACTTTCAGGAAGACCCCAGACCCGTAATCGCGCACCGCACCTCGCCGACTAACATCGGGATGTTGATGCTTTCCACCCTGTCCGCGCATGACTTCGGCTATATCAGTACCCTGGAATTCGTCGAGCGACAGGAGCTGACATTCGCATCGCTTGCCAGGTTGGGAAAGCTTCGTGGTCATTGTTTTAATTGGTACGACACCAGAACTCTTGAACCGCTGATGCCACAGTACATCTCGACCGTCGATAGCGGCAATCTTGCCGGTCATCTCATCGCCCTTAAGCAAGCCTTCATTGAGCTGCCCGAGGTCAGGTTCCTCGACCAACGCGTTATCGACGGACTCAACGACACGATCCTTGCCATCAGCGAGGAAGCGGGAAGGCTGGGGACCGTCCGGCAACGGACTGAGGTGGTTACAGTCAGGCACCTGCGTGGCGAAATTGAAGCATGCAAGGAGCTACTCGCTTCAGATTCGAACAGAACACCGTGGTCGTGGTTTCTCCTCTTGGACTCGCTCGAAAAGCACAGTGCGGAAATTACCGACATTGTGGATGCACTATCAATTGAGCACGGCCCTGAGAGCTTTCAGGACTTGAGTTGGTGGGTGGGAGCATTGCGACAGCAGGTGCGGTCATACCGGCGTGATGTAATGACGCTTACGCCCTGGGGGCAGTTGTCGCTATCTCCGCTCGAGGCCGCGATTGAAGGGCCCGAAGAGGAAACAGCTGCTCAGTGGCGAGATGTCGCAGGTCTTCTCGATGCCGTGCCCACGCCGTTGGAAATACCTGAGTTGGCTGACAAGGCGCTACTCAAACTTGCTGCTTTACAGGCGCGGCTCGCTGAGTCGGCGGAGGCGGGAGGTCATGAAGCACAAAGCGCAAGCAGCGCAATCTCACGTCTCGCAACAGCCCTCGAAAATGCATCAGGCGCCGCCCACGACCTGCTGTCAAGACTCAGCAGTCTGGCCCATAAGTGTGAACAGATTGTCGAAGAGATGGACTTTCGCTTTCTCCTTGATCCGGAGCGCAAGGTCTTTACCATCGGCTATAACGTTGGTGAGCTTCGCCCCGACAACTCTTTTTACGACCTGCTGGCTTCTGAGGCGCGTTTGGCAAGCTTTGTGGCAGTAGCCAAAGACGACATCCCACAGGAACACTGGTTTCGCATCGGCCGCCAACTCACCTCCGTAAATGGTGGACGCGCCCTGATCTCATGGACCGGCACGATGTTCGAATATCTGTTGCCACTCCTGGTTATGCGCAATTACGAGGGCACGCTACTGAACGAAACCTATCGCTCAGTGGTGGCAAGACAAATCGAGTATGGTCGGGAACGCGGCGTGCCGTGGGGTGTTTCTGAATCAGCCTACAACGTGCGCGACCTGCATCTGAATTACCAGTACGGACCATTTGGCGTGCCGGGTCTTGGTCTGAAACGAGGGCTGATCGAGGATCTGGTTATCGCTCCCTACGCCAGCATTCTGGCGGCGATGATCAGCCCTGCAGAGGCGATGGAGAATTTGCGCGCGCTGGAACGGGAGGGAGCGCTGGGCAGCTTTGGGTTTTACGAGTCAATCGACTACACGAAGGAACGCCTGCCCCAGGATCAAAGACGCGTTATCATTCGTGCGTTCATGACGCACCACCAGGGCATGAGTCTTGTCGCGCTGATCAATGCCCTTGACAACGGTCGCATGGAGAATCGCTTTCATGCCGATCCACAGGTGCGGGCCACCGAACTGCTGCTGCAGGAGCGGGTGCCGGTGGGCGTGCCCGCGGCGCATCCTCGGGCCGAAGAAGTGCTGACAGGTCGGGTCACGCAATCGTTTCCCGGCATGGTCACCCGCGTTTACCACACACCCAATCTGGAAACACCCCGCACGCAACTTCTTTCGAATGGCACTTACAACCTCATGATCACCACCGCTGGAGCGGGATATTCCGCATGTGGCCCAAACGCTGTAACTCGCTGGCGCGAAGACGTGACCAGAGATAACTGGGGCACCTTTATTTACCTCCGGGACGTGCGTAGCGCCACGGTGTGGTCGGCGGGTCATCAGCCGGTTCAACGCCGGCCGCAGTCGTACGAAGTCGCGTTCTCGGAGGACAAAGCAGACTTCTTGCGCAGCGATGCCGGCATCGTCACACACCTCGAAGTCGTAATCTCAGCCGAGGACAATGCCGAGGTAAGGCGAGTTTCAATTACCAACAATTCCGTGCGGACGCGGGAAATTGAGCTCACCAGCTACGCCGAGATCGTCCTGGCCCCGCCGCAGGCCGATGCGGCACATCCCGCGTTCAGCAATCTCTTTATCGAAACTGAATTCTTCGCAATTGAGAACGCGCTCCTGGCCCATCGCCGACGACGATCATCTGAGGACAAGCAAATCTGGGCCGTGCACGCGGTGGTTGCCGAAGGCGACACCCTCGGAGCCGTGCAGTATGAAACGGACCGTGGTCGTTTTCTCGGACGCGGACACACTCCCGCCTATCCGGTGGCTGTGATGGAAGAGCGTCCCTTGTCCAACACAGTCGGAGCGGTGCTTGATCCGGTTTTCAGTTTACGGCGTCGCGTTCGTATCGCCCCCAACGAAACTGCCCGGGTAACGTTCAGTACCGCCATCGCCAACACGCGAGAAGAAGCGATGACCCTGGCCGACAAATATCACGATCCCAGCATCTTCGAGCGCGAATCACGACTGGCATGGACTAAGGCCCAGGTGGAGATGAGCCACCTGCAGCTCGATGCTGAAGAGGCGCACCTTTTCCAGCGCCTGGCCGCACGCATCATCTACTCCGATCCTTCGCTGCGGCCCCGGCCGCATGTGCTGGGTCTCAACACTAAAGCCCAGTCTAGTCTCTGGCCCTACGCCATCAGCGGTGACCTGCCGATTCTGCTGATGCGCATCAACCGGCTCGAAGATCTGCCGATGGTGCGCCAGATTCTGCGCGGGCACGAATACTTGCATTACAAAGGTCTGAAGATCGATTGCGTGATTCTAAACGATCATCCGGCGGGCTACATTCAAGAGCTGCAGAGGGAGCTGGAGGCGCTGGTGCGGACCAGCGGACTGCAGGGCTTGCAAGACAAACCCGGCGGCATCTTTCTGAGACGCGCGGACATCATGCCCGAAGCCGATCGCATCCTGCTTCACGCCGTGGCGCGAGTGGTCATCGTTACCGAGCGTGGGCCCCTCGAAGATCAACTCGAGCGTCCCGCCATTGAAGAACCATTGCCAGCCCCCTTCGTTCCCCGTCTGGCCTCCCAGACCTATCCCGAACCAACTGTAGCCTTGCCGGAATTGGCCTTCTTCAACGGCCTCGGTGGTTTCAATCAGGGGGGACGTGAGTATGTGATGGTGCTCGGCGAAGATCAGTGGACGCCAGCGCCCTGGGCCAACATCATCGCCAATCAAAGTGCGTTTGGATTTCAAGTCACTGAGACCGGCGCCGGCTATACGTGGTCGGTCAATAGCCGCGAGAATCGGCTGACCCCGTGGTCGAACGATGCGGTAAGCGATCCCCCGGGCGAGATTATCTATCTGCGGGACGAAGACACGGGTACAGTCTGGTCGACGACTCCGGCTCCAATCCGCGAGGCGGAGCCCTACACGATTCGGCACGGCCAGGGCTATTCAGTCTTCGAACACACCAGTCACGGCATCTCGCAAGAGCTGCTGCTGTTTGTGCCCCTCGAGGGTTCGGTGAAGATATCGCTGCTGCGCTTGCGCAATCGTACCGAGCGAAAAAGGCGCCTCACCATTACACTTTTTAACGAGCTGGTGCTGGGCACTCAGCGTAGTACTTCCGCCCCGTACATCATCACCGAAATCGACAACCAAACCGGTACCGTCTTCGCTCGAAATCCTTTCAACAATGAGTTTGCCCACCGCGTCGCCTTTGTGACTACGAGTGAAAAGGTTTCCAGTGCTACCTGCGACCGCAAAGAGTTTCTCGGGCGGAACGGCACCCTCTCGATGCCTGCAGCCCTGCGGCGCGTGAGCCTTGCGGGCCGCGATGGGGCGGGATTAGATCCCTGCGCGTCGATCCAGGTGACAGTGGAACTTGCGCCTCGAGAAGCTCGCGAGATTGTCTTTCTGCTTGGTGAAGGCGACTCAAAACAAGAAGCTCAGGAGCTAATCTCGAGGTTCACCCCTCCCTCAGCCATCAACGCGGCATTCGAGGCCGTGCTCTCTTACTGGGATGAAATGCTGGGCACCGTGGAGATAAGGACCCCCGACCTGGCGATGGATACGATGCTAAACCGCTGGTTGCTATATCAAACAGTGGCTTGCAGAGTCTGGGCGCGCTCCGCGTTTTACCAGTCAGGAGGCGCCTTCGGTTTCCGTGATCAGTTGCAAGACGTGATGGCTCTGGTCTATAGCAAACCGTCGATATCGCGCGATCAGATCCTGCTCGCTGCTCGCCACCAGTTTAAGGAAGGCGACGTGCAGCACTGGTGGCATCCGCCCACCGGGCGCGGCGTGCGCACACGATTCTCCGATGATCTACTCTGGTTGCCCTATGTTACGTCGTTCTACATTAATGTCACCGGTGACCTGTCTGTTCTCGATGAAGTAGTTCCCTTTCTCGAAGCGCCACTCCTCGGACCGGAAGATCACGAATCGTATATGCAACCTGTCGTGTCATCTGAGGTGGGGACTATTTTTGAGCATTGTAACCGGGCACTCGATCGCAGTTTGGCAGTCGGCCCGCATGGACTGCCACTGATGGGCGGCGGTGATTGGAATGATGGCATGAACCGTATTGGACATCAGGGCAAGGGCGAGAGTGTTTGGGTGGGCTGGTTTCTCCACAATACGCTGGCCAATTTCTCGCCTTTCTGCGATCAACGCAACGAAGCCGCCCGCGGCGACAAGTATCGCAATCACATGCAGAGTTTGAAGAAGGCCCTCGAGGAGCACGGCTGGGACGGAGATTGGTATCGACGGGCCTATTTCGACGACGGCACCCCGCTGGGCTCGGTGCAGAATGAAGAGTGCCGCATCGATTCAATTGTGCAGTCGTGGGGTGTTATCTCTGGCGCCGCTGAACGTCATCGCGCGGTGCGTTCAATGGCTGCCGTTGAAGAATATTTGATCCGACGGGGTGACGGTCTGGTCATCCTATTTACCCCACCATTCGACAAAAGCAATCTGGATCCGGGTTACATCAAAGGCTACGTTCCCGGGGTCCGCGAGAACGGCGGGCAGTATACTCACGCTGCGTTGTGGACCTTGATTGCGTTCGCTATGCTTGGAGATGGCGAGCGAGCCGGCGAACTGTTTTCCCTCTTGAATCCAATCAATCACGCCTCGACGCGCGCCGGGCTGCACAAATACAAAGTGGAGCCTTACGCGGCCGCCGGCGACATCTACGCCGTCCCACCTCACACCGGGCGCGGCGGCTGGACCTGGTACACGGGCTCTGCGAGCTGGATGTATCGCGCGGGTCTGGAGTCCATTCTCGGTTTCCAATTGCGCGGGGATCGGTTAAAAATAGATCCCTGCGTGCCACGCTGGTGGCGAGAATTTGAGATTATTTATCGACGTGGGCGGGCAACCTACCGCATCAAAGTCGAGAATCCGCTGGCTGTCCATCGCGGCGTGATCACACTGGAGCTCGATGGCGCTTTGCAAACTGGTGCTGAGATTTCCCTGGCCGACGACGGTCAGACCCACGCCGTGCGCGTCGTGCTGGGCGAGAAACCAGCTGAGGTGACGGAAAGATCGGAAGCTGTGAATGAGCTGAAAGAACGGGCGGGCAGCAATCAATAGCAAACGCCCACGGGCGCAGTTAAGAATTCATCCTTAAGACAGTGTTTTAGAATTTACAGTCGAAGCTCCTGGAGGGTCTATGAGTGACGAACGCCGAAGACAGGGACGTGTGCCGGCTTTCATCGAGGTGTTGTGGGAGAGTGCTTCCGGCAAATACGAGGCGAGAACGGGAGACATTCATACAAGCGGCTGCTTTATTGATTCGATTGTCGAGGTCGCAGTCGGTGAGATCATCCATTTCAAGTTGGGTCTACCGAACGAGCAATGGATAGAGGTGAAGGGTGTGGTTGCTTATAGGTACCCAAACGCCGGATTTGGCGTGCGTTTTTTAAGTATTTCCTCTGAGGCTGATCGAAAACGTCTTGAATGGTTGGTCAAAGCTGAAGCATATCGAGCGCAAAAAAAAAGTGTGAACACGTCCCGAAAAGACGACCGCAGCAATTCCAGCTAAAGCCGCGGGACAGGTTCAATCAATTCAATTCCAACCATTCTATTCGCAGCATTGGGTCTGCTTCGCCGGAAGTCCGGGGGCTGGGCCCAGTAAATGATCCGCCGTCGCGTTACAAACCAATAATTCCATTGTCCAGCATGGATTTGATCATGCGTAAGCTATCGGCTTCGCGGAACGGGCATATGGAAAGTATCGATTCGATGTCCCACTCGCCGTTAATGCGAGAAAGAACAAATCCCTCCTGCGGTCCAATCTCTTTCTTCGCCAACTCTTCGGGCTTAAGAACTAACCTGGGTACCCCGGTGGGTGGAATTTTTGCATAAACCTGCGAGATAAATTTCCTCTCGGCTTCGATCAGAAGGTTTTCGGCAGCGGTGTTGTTCGGCTCTCTTCGCAGCACATTGTGGATAATCGACAGCGCTCTGTCCGCCTGGTCGTTATCCAACTCACCACGGGCGAGCAATAGGAGTTCCGCCGCGCCTTCGGGAAGATTCGGCATATGGCTGACGGGATCGGGAATCTCAGGGAGCTCACCGGCCACATTTGCCAGACCCTTGTTGACCAGATCGTAAAGCTGCGCGTAAACCGCAAAAGGAGATGCGTGCATGTTGTAGCAGATTTCTGATACTGACATGCGCTTCTCGAGAAAATAGAGAAGCTGGCGAGTTTCCTTTCCTATACCCAGCGATGAAGTCCAGCCGGCACCCAGCTCCATGACCGTACGATCTGAGGGAATCAACGTTCTGTAGCGGGCCAGCTCATCAGCTCGATAGATTCCTTCCATAATGACTTTGGTAGGCTCGACGTCTACTCGCGTAAAGTCCGATGGAAGAGGATCTTCGATACAAAACTCAAAGTGCGCTTCTTTCCACAGAAACAAATCGTAAATGATCTCTAAGGTACGAATCTTGAGAATTTCTACGACTTCATCATCGCGGAGAACGCTCTGCTTCACCAGAATCTGCCCCAGCCTTGGGCCGCCCGCCTTACGTTGGGCTTCCATCGCTGCCTGAAGCTGGGCTTCGTTTATCTTTCCGTAATGGATGAGCACCTGCCCGAGGTATTCGGTGGGATCGTTAGTGCTCGAACCGACGATGAAGCCGTCCTCAAAATAGATCCCCTTGGCCACTTTCCCATGGGTAAATTTCAGCACTCCCGTCTTTCTACCTGCTGCCAGAAACTGGAGCAGATCAGAGACATTCATCGTAGTCAAATTGCCAATAATTCCCATTTCACTCAGTGATCCTCTTGATTCGGCGCTGGGCATCTCCTAAACACCGGTGAGGAGATTCGCACGCTGGGAGGGCAAGCTAAACCGTTACAATTGTCAGTCACGTCTTAGAGTACATGCGATTCGAATTGGGATTCAAGTATTAAATATTTGAGCTGGTCTAATACTTGGCTCATACAGCGAGTCGCATTTGCCGGTTTATATAGTAAGTTGAGTGCGGTCGCTACCGCTCCCGGTTCTGTAATGGGCCGCGCTCTTGCCTGCGGTAAGAATACTGACGCTAGCCTAGCCACCCCCTGTTGACAGGGTCGTCTGCACTTCCCTATATTCAGTCTTAGCGGCAGGGTCTACTGCACAATCACGGACTTTGACCGCGCTTGCCTCAGCAATCTCACCTCAATTCAACATTAGCAATTTCTCGTCTGGAAGTGCCTCCTGAAACGAATAATTCTTATCTGCTCGTGTTTGTTGTTGCTGCCGAGCGCAAGCCTGCTGCCGAAGAGTTTAAATCCGTCGCTGGCCAAGTCGCCTTCAGTGTCGGAACCGAACTCTTCGCCCCTTGATCACGGCGGCAAGATTGAAACGAAGTACGACGGCTTTAATCATGAGACTGTGGTGACGCTCAAGGAAATGCGAATCACCTGCGGGGGTGCCAAGGGCCTGCAGAGTACCCTTGAACAAACCTGCGTCAGCCTGGTCGCGTCGCTTCATTGTCCGGGAAAACAACTTGATCATGTTCGCTACGCAAAGTTGCAGTTAGTCTTCGAGACAAAGGATTGGGACAAACGGCATCCTCTCGATGAGCGGGAATTGTTTGTTGTGGCTGACGGACAGCGGCTGAGGTTGGGCAGGATGAAACTTGTGACGCAGAATGTTGCTAGCGATCGAGGGATTGACGTGATGAAGGAAGTGCTGGAGGTTTCGGTTCCGTATCAAACCTTCAACACGATCGCCCAGGGCAAAACGGTAGAGATCAAGGTGGGTAAAACAGTCTTTGCAATGCAAGAGAGAAACCTTGACGCGCTACGCGATCTGAATATTCGGGTGAAATTCTGATCACCGCTCTCGGCCCGCAGCTCAGGCCATATCGAATAATAATATTTCAGATCGCTCTTGACCACTTGCGGTCAATTTGGATTCACCGCTGATCGCCGCGCCATCACTCTGATCGAGATTCTCGCCGTTGACCACAACGGCGCCTCGAGCAACTTGAATCCAGGCATGCCGGTTCGACGCCATTTGATGGTTCACTTCCTGGCCGCTGTCCAGCACTGCCGCGTACACGCTCACATCCTGGTGCACAATGACCGAGCCGTCACGGCCGTCGGCGGAAGCAATCAAACATAAGCTGCCCTGTTTCTGCTCATCGCTGAAGAACTTCTGCTCATAGCCGGGCTTCAGTCCCTGCGCCTGCGGCATGATCCAGATCTGCAGCAAATGCACCGAGTTTTCTGACGACGGATTTGCTTCGCTGTGGGATACGCCGGTGCCGGCCGTCATTCGCTGGACGTCACCGGGACGGATAACCGAACCGTTCTCCATACTGTCGCGATGTTCCAAAGCACCTTCGAGAATGTAGGTTATGATCTCCATATCGCGATGGGAATGCGTGGGAAACCCGCGGCCGGCGTGCACAAAGTCTTCATTGATCACGCGCAAACTGCGGAAGCGCATGAACGATGGATCGTAGTAATCTCCAAAAGAGAATGTGTGATACGTGTCCAGCCAGCCAAAAGTGAAGTGGCCGCGGTCTGTTGCTCTGCGTATTCTGATCATGATGTTCCTTGCGGTTTATCTTAGCTTGAGTTGCAGCGCCTTACTTTGAACTTTGAGAGGCAACGAACGTGGTTTCACGCAAAGACGCAAAGGGAGCAAAGACGCAAAGATATGAGATGTCGCAGCGATGAACCCGTTTGCAGGAGCCGTTTCTTTGCGTCTTTGCTCCCTTTGCGTCTTTGCGTGAAACCGCCTTTGTGAGCGTCGACTTTCGAGTTTTCACACGGTCTCCACTGCCCGGTGAACTGGCCTCTAACGAACCAGACACTACTCCACGACTAAACTACACATCGGTTGATTCAACTAATACTTCTACCAGCTCGTTCAGACCTCGAGCGTCCTCTTCATCAAAACGTCCCACCGATGGGCTATCGAGATCGAGCACGCCGATCAGGTGATCGTCTTTGATCATGGGCACGACAATCTCTGAATTCGACGCGCTGTCGCAGGCAATGTGCCCGGGAAAGTCGTGGACACTATCGACGAGGATTGTCTGTCGCTGTTGCGCCGCAGTGCCGCAAACGCCTTTGCCGATTGCGATGCGCACGCATGCCGGTTGTCCCTGAAAGGGCCCCAGCACCAACTCGTCATTTTTGTGAAAGTAGAACCCAGCCCAGTTCAGATCCGGCATTGAGTGGTAAAGAAGCGACGACAGGTTGGCAGCATTGGCAATGAAGTCGCGCTCGTCCGCGACCAGGCTGCGCAGTTGCAGCAGCAATTTTGCATACAACTCCGGTTTCGTCGCGCCTTCATTAAAAGCAGGTTGAGAGATAAGCATCAAACCACCAAACTAGCAGGCTGCGGAAAAACCAAGAACGATCCACGAAATCGCACTAAGCGGCACGAAACGACCTCATTATTTCGAGTCATTTCGTGTGCTTTCGTGGATCGTCGTCTTCTTACTTCGAATGGTCCACCCCCTTTTTTAGCGTCCCTGCTAGAAATATCACTCCCCTGTCGCAACGTTATCATAATTAAACTTCTGCCCGACATTGACTGACGCCTTAATGCTGATTACCACCGACTTCGATACCGGCGTGTTGCTTTTCTCCGCCACGCTTCTGACCGGCACGAGCACGTTTGTTTCAGGAAAATAGGTCGCTGCACAAAGACGCGGAATACTGTAAGGCACCACAGTGAAACGACGTGCAACGCGCTCTTCTCCTTCGAAGTGGCTGGTTAGATCAACAGTTTGCCCTTTGCTTAAACCAGCCTGCAGCATGTCGTCCCTGTTGAGAAGCACGACTCGCCGCCCGTTGTGAATGCCGCGATAGCGATCGTTCAGCCCATAGATTGAGGTGTTGAACTGATCGTGGCTGCGAATTGTCATCATCAAAAACTGTCCCGGCTCGAGATTGTGCGTCGGCAGTTCATGAACAGTGAACACCGCCCGATCGCTCGGCGTCTTGAATACTCGCTCGCG
>CAZVHN010000234.1:0-1945 GCA_964626895.1 uncultured Chloracidobacterium sp.
CGAAGACCGAGTTTGCGGCAGACGCGATCGAACTTTTCGACCGACGCCTCTCGCAGCGACGCTCCAGGTGCGGGAAAGATGCCGCTGGAATACGCCATCGTGTCGTCGAGCCACAAACGAAAGAAGTCGTTGCCAAGGTCGTAATGAGCGCCAATGTTGCGGCGGCTCCCCTTAAGCGTGTTTGAGTGCCACCAGTGAAAGAGTCGATGAAAATGGCTCGCGAGTCTCGCCAAGCCGCCATCGAGCCGGTCCGCGGAACTGCGGTTCCGAACGATAATCCGAAACAGACTTGTCAAATCATCGCAGTCCCAATCGCCGCAGAAAAATGATTCGGCGACCGACAGCGTACCGCCCAACACGGCTTGCCGAAAGAATCGCGGACGGTGGACCAGCAACGTGGCTTGCAAATCGGCGGGCTGGCCAAGCGTCGACGATCCGCTCGCATCACGCACCGTAATTTCGCCACGACCTAACCCGGCGAGTTGATTCGTCACAATTCGTCGCGCCAGGCGATCGAGGAAGCTGGTGGGAGTGGGAACAGTTTGACTCGCTGCGAGTATGTTGCTCATGAAGGGACTTTCTCTCGTCCTTGGTTGTCCGCCCGGACGATCGAGCGGGGTGGTTTCAAGGGGATCTGCGCTGGGGCCGACCGGCTTCTACCGGGACCGTTCGTTTTCGGGTGCGGAACGAACGGCACTCGCTTTTGCCACAGGCGAAATGCTTGCCAATAGATTCCAGCGAAGACTTGGGCCGTCATCAGCGGATAACGGCACAGTACCCTCGCCAGTTCGCTGCCGTTTAGTGGACGGCGGCGAAGCGTTAGCGTTGCGTCGAACACCGGCTTCACTTCGGTCGCGGGTCGTTCGTGGTTTTCGATGCGAACCGCGAGCGTTTCGCTGGGTGCCGTGAGCCGAAACCTATAATCGAAGTCCATGCCGAGGTACGGCGAGACGTGGAGCTCCTTAGGAGCTCCCGCACTGATCGTGCGGCCTTGCTGAGTCGGCACGTCGAGCACATAGCAGTGCTGCTCGCCCCACGGTGTGTTAGTTACCTCGGCGACCACCGATTCGACTTGCTCGTCGACATCGAAGCAGTAATAGAGGCTGATCGGGTTCATCGCGAAGCCGAAATAGCGGAAGTGCGTGAGCAAGCGAATCGGACCGGCCGGCCGCTGGCCCGTGCGTGCCCCCACCAAGTCGCGGACCGATTCTGCGAGCGGCTGGTCCGCCGGTCCGAGGTGGTCGCCGCGGCAAAACCACGCCAGGTTTGGACGGTTGGCCGACCACAGCCAGCGGTGACGGAACAGCGTAGGCAACTCGTCCAAATCGACGTACAGCAGGAAGAGTCGATTACGGAATGCGTGTCGGACTGGAGCGAATCGCCGATGCCAAACCTCGCCTTCATAGATGCAGCTTTGGATGCTCATTCGACGACTCCGGCAAGTAGAGTTGGACAGGCACTTTTATACGCCGGGGGTGAAGACGACTTCAACGTCGATCCTAAATCAGCTGAGGAACCATTCCGCCGAAGTGCGTTTACAACCGCTAGAGCACTCACAACGCCGTCTTCGTGAAAGCCATTTCGCCAATAGGCCCCGCAGAATGAGGTGCGGTTTGCGCTGAGTAACTCGGCGTGGCGAGCTTGGGCGGTCCGGCGTTGCGTCGTGAACACCGGGTGGTGATATTCAAACCGCCCTAGCACCTTTTCGGGCGCAATTCGCGATTCGTCGTTTAATGTCACGCAAAAAGTGTGGCGCGAGCGAATCCCTTGCAAGATGTTCATGTTGTAGGTGACACTCGCAGGACACGAATCGTCGCCGTGTAGGCGATAGTTCCAACTTGCCCACGCTCGTCGGGTTCGCGGCAGCAGCGAGACGTCGGTGTGCAACACGGTCACGTTTCGCTCATAAGGAAACGCGGATAAAATGTCCCGTTCCGGTGTCGTC
>CAZVHN010000235.1:0-1856 GCA_964626895.1 uncultured Chloracidobacterium sp.
CCGGAGCCAGGCGGCGTTCGCCATCGGCGTCTTTCATCGTTGGCGAGGCGACAACGAGGAGTCGGCGAAATTCCTCGAGCTGGCCGTCACGCATCAAAAGGAGAAGGCGACCGCAGGCGAGTACTTGCAGTCGCTGATGCATTACTGCCTCGCGCTCGGGGAACAAGGACAATATCAAGCGGCCATCGATCTTCTCCTGAAAGGGCGAGACCACGGACTCGCAGCGGATTCACTGTACGGCCTGCTCAAAATCACGAACACTCTCGGCTGGGCGTACCAAGAAGTGTGCAACTTCGAGAAGTCGATCGACTGCAACCTCATGTCGATCACGTCGACTGCCGAAGCCAGAGGGTCGCACACCTCAACGCTCTCCGAGATCGATTGCTTCGCACGTCTCAACCTGGGCGATGTCTATCTGACTACTGGGGATGTCGGCCGGGCCCGAGAATACTTCGAAGCGACATTCCAGAACATTGGGAATGTGGACTTCTTCCTGGCGCGCACGCGTTGGAAGCCGAGGTGCCTGCTTGGTCTGGGCGAGTTGTGGCTGAGGCTTGGCGATCTCGACAAAGCGGAAGCGTTTCTAGCCGACATGGATGCACACAGGTTCACGGCGCAGTTCCCATTCAAGAAACATCAGATCCGCGCGGCGCGTCTCCGTGCTGGCATCCGCGCCGCCCGCAAGGAAACCGACGCGGCGATCGAGACTCTGAAGACGGCGCTCGGGAACGCGCGTTCGTTCGGCAACCCGACCCAGCTGTGGAAGACCCACTTGGCCCTGGGAGATCTGCTGGCGGAGAACGGAAAGGAATCGCAGGCGCGGCCGCACTACGCAGCCGCGCGCAAAGTCGTCGAGACTGTGGCCGACGGGCTAACCGATCCGACGCTCAAAGGGGGTTTCCTCCAGGCGTCCCCGATCCGCGCGGTGCTTTCAAAAGCCCAATTGTGAGTTCGGCTCGCAAGCGGGCTCACCGAGATAGAAGCGCAGCTCTCGCAGTTTGCCCCGCAATTCTGTAGAAGCGGTTACTTCTCGTCGTCGAGTTCGATGTCCTGCGGCGCTACCCAACACAGCTTGCCATCGCGCCACTCGGCCACCGGGTTACCGGCTTCCTTGTGGCGCTTGCGTGCCTCGCGCACCGCTTCGATCAGGGCCGCGTCAATTGGCGCTCCCTCCGCGAAAGCACGATCAATCCGGTCGAGCTCATCATCCTCCACGCTGCACCTCCGCTATCCGTGCCCAGAGTCCCGCGTCTGAGACGACACTCAGTCCGGTCCGGTCGCCGCACGCTACGAGGCGTGGGCGCGCTTGCGAGTTGTCGTAGAAGCGCCAGGTTGTGGCCACGGACTGATAAAGCGCGAAGAAGTTGATCAGGCCGCGTGCATATCGGCGCCGTACCGTGACCTCAGGTACGTCGTGTCCGCCCAGCTGGACACGTTCGCGGACGCGGGCAAGTGCGAACTCCGCGTTTGGCAACCAGAGAAACACCAAGTGGAACGCGTAGCCGCTGTGCATCCAGCGCGCAATCTGCGGCGCAAACGTCCGACTCGCCAGTGTCGTCTCGAATGCGAAGTTCCGTTGCTGCGCCGCGAGCTGTTTGAGCCGTCGGAGCATGACGCGCCTGGCATCGATCGCGACGCCCTCAGGGGCGAAGGCGGACAGCCCTCGGGCGATCGTATCCGCGTTGACGAATTCATCGACTCCGAGCTTTCCACGCAACAGGACGGGCGCTGTTGTCGACTTCCCGGCGCCATTCGGCCCTGCCAAGACGACAACGTGTGGCCTGCGGTTCATGAACCCAGCTCCTCCAGCAACGCCTGCGCGTCCTTCAGGTCGCGCGTGTCGAAGCCTTCGGTGA
>CAZVHN010000236.1:0-2132 GCA_964626895.1 uncultured Chloracidobacterium sp.
GCAGGTAACGCACTGACAAATGAGAGTCGGAGCTGTTGCAATTTTCTCGAAGTTTGAACAGAGGAGAACCAAAAGATGTCACCAAAACTTGTTCGTGTTGAGCCAGACCGGAAAATGAAAATCAAGGATTTGAATACTTCCTCATCGGAAATAACGGAGAAAGGCATCGAGCTGGAGTTCCGTGAGCTTGATGGAAAACATATTGGCGATCTAATCATCACCCCTACAGAACTGATTTGGAATAAGGGCCGGACTTCCAAGTACGGAAAATCAATGAATTGGCCCGAACTCTTTAAGTCAGTGAAGCAGCGACCGTGGATAGTCAGGTGAACTAACAGAACCTCAATGAGTTCTAATGAAGAAAAAGACTGGATAGAACAGGTGGCTGACCTACTTGCACTCATCCCGATTGTGGGCGGATTTTTCGCAGGTGTTGTACTTATGGTCTATGGCTTTATCTACCTGGTTCTCTCCGTGACCGTTTTGACTTTCATCCTGATTCCTTACTTGGCAGTACGAGGCATCATTAACCCGAACCATAACGTTGGGGCCTGGAAATTCTTCACCGGTGACGAGGAAAACCCCAATGTCCGGCCCACCCATCTCGAGTGTTTCGTCATCCTGTCCTGCTATATCGTGCCGTTCGCAGCTGCACTATACTTAGCCGTTAGCTGAACTGCTCGGCTAGTGTGGTGTCTCTGAAGTCTGGCAACAAATAAGTCCATCTGTTTTTTGGTCGCTCTAGTTTTCGGTCCCGGAGGGACCAAATGTTTATAGCACCAGGATCCCTAACAAACCTCGAAGCTCCGGAGGAGCGAAATATTTGGCTTCGCTCAGAAGTACATTGCGCTCCTCCGGAGCTAAAGAACTCTTTCCGGCAACATGAGCTATAAACATTTGGCCGCTCTGCGGCTAGGGCACGACTTGTGGTTAGAACTTTAGAGACAGGGCACTAGTGGTAAGTCAAATATATATTTACCCGAATTAGCGTGGCTTGAGTCGTCCTTTTGATTTGGCTGCTTCCCTACAGCAGCACAATTGAATCGTCTCGTTTGCGGCGCGGCGTCCGGGAGGGGGTTGCGATGTGCCGGGATTGAGATATCTCAAGATTGTAGGGGCAAACCTCGCAGTAGCGACCGCGCCGTTTCCTACGATCCTCACACTCGTTGCATTCAAGCGCCTGGCCCACTTCTCGCAAAGCATCCAGCAAGGGCACCAGAACCTGGCCACGCTCAGTGAGCGCATATTCGATGTGCGGAGGGTTACCGCCGAAGTCTGTACGTTCGAGCAGTCGGTCCTTTGCCATGTCGCGCAGCCGACCCACCAGAGTGCGACTACTGATCGGCTCGAGGTTGGAGTGGAGTTCCATGGTCCGCTTTGGTCCGGTGGCTAAATCTCGTATGATCAGCATCGTCCACTTATCGCCGATCATCTGCAGCGCGCCGGCAATTGGACAGCCATCAAGATCGCGTCTTCGCACGTTTAACCGCTCCGTGTGAGTATTGAAAGTTTCGAGTTTCGGGTTCAGAGTTTCGAGTTTGTGATCCAGTAAGCTCTTTTTGACTCGGAACTCGAAACCCGGAACTCATTCTAGTACTAAGCCCGCAGGTTGATGTTGTAAGTCTTAATCTTCGAATTCAGGGTTGTAGCATTCATTCCCAACAGTCGTGCCGCTCGCGACTGATGACCGCCGGTCCGCTCCAGCGCCCTCCGAATAAGATCGATCTCAAAGCGGCGCACTTCGTCGTAGAAATTTACGCCCCGGCCGATGTCCTGTACTGCGGTGGTACTGGCGCCGTCGTGGGAGCTGGCCGCTACAGACTGTGGATCGCTAATCTCGGCGCGCAAACACTCGCGAGCTATTTCATCTCCAGGAGCAATCACCACGGCCCGCTCCACCGTATTCTCTAATTCACGCACATTCCCGGGCCAGGAATAAGCTTCGAGCAAGGCCAACACATCGGGAGCTAAGTGTTCCGATACCTGGCGCCCGTTTTCTTCGTTGTACTTTCTTATGAAATGCTGGGCCAACGCCAAAATATCCTCGCGACGATCGCGAAATGGTGGCAATTCAATAGGCACAACCGCGAGGCGGTAGTACAGATCTTCGCGGAAGGTTCCTTGCTTGACTG
>CAZVHN010000237.1:0-1645 GCA_964626895.1 uncultured Chloracidobacterium sp.
CAAACGAACGCGAGGCACTGTCCTTAATTGCCACCGGTGGCGTTGGGGAAGAGAACCGAGCTCAAGCGCTGCGAGAGACGGATTTTTATGATCTTAAAGGATCTTTGGAAGCAGCCCTCGCGGCGATGAACCGTGGACCGCTTCGGTTCACCAAAGCCCAGGTGAAACACTTGCGAGAAGGTCAGTCGGCAAGGATATTATTGGCTGATGGAACACCGATCGGGTCTCTCGGCAGACTTGCGGAGTCCGTGTCTGATGCTTGTAAATTTCGCCAGCCTGTTTATGTTGCCGAGCTTGATCTCACCAGGCTGCTAGCTGCTGAAGAGCTTCCGGTCCAATACGAACCGTTACCTCGTTATCCATCCGTCGTGCGCGATCTCACTATTCTGGTTGATCGCCAAATCACTCTGGAGGAGCTGCTGCGTACAATAGAAGAACAGCAGGTTGATGATTGCCGCGGCGCCCAACTAGTGGGGACCTACGAAGGAGCGAACATACCGGAAGACAGGCGCGCGGTGACTCTCAGAATCGAATATCGCTCGGATGAGCGGACCTTGCGCGACGAAGAAGTTGAGGAGCGCCAGCGCGGCTTGATTGATTCGCTGCTTCGCCAGTATAGTGCGCAACTGCATTGAAGAAATAAATCGTCTTCGACTGCAAAATCAGTCTTGCGCTTGCCGGCGCAAGGCCGCATAATCAAACCCGCTTGAGCTAGTTTGGTCCCGGGAGACACTGATGGTCGGTTTATCTGGATTGGAAAAGTTCTCGCACCTCGAGGACAAGATCTATCGCACCATCGAGCTCACCAAAACGCTTCGGCAAGAGAAGGAAAGTCTGGAAAAGGAGCTTTCGCTCGCGCGCCGCGGAATGGGTGGACCCAAGGAAACTGAGCGGCTTGAAAGACAGGTCGAACAGCTATTAGCCGAACGTGACATGATACGCATGAAGGTGGAGGCAATGCTGGACGCGGTTGCGGCTCTGGATCCAGAACTGGCGGAGGAACTCAGATGACCGCCGGAATCGGCCAAACGCTCGGTAAAAGCAGTATGGACACTACTACGACTACTCCCACGATCAGAGTCGAGATTTATAACCAGACCTACAACATTCGCACCGACGGCGACACGGAGTACATCATCCAGCTTGCCGAATTCGTAGATAGCCGCATGCGCGAAATCTCCTCAGGAACCTTGACCGTTGATTCTCTAAAGGTTGCGATCCTCGCCGCGTTGCATGTCGCTGATGAGCTTCACCGCCTTAAACACCTTCACGAGCAGGCGGATGCCCAACTTGCCACACGCAGCGCCGAGTGCGCTGAAATGCTCGATCGGCTGCTGAAAGTCCGAAGCAATGTGGAGCAAGGGCAAAGCGGGGCTGGGAAACTGTCGATCGGTTAGCGCTTCTCCCCACGTTCGATCAAATTCATTTTCCATTTTTCATTACTACTGTCCCAACGTTGATCGACTCGTTGTCTGTATCTTGTTGGATTTGATCGACTTAACTCCGATGCATGTTGGAATCGTTTTCAATTCACCGAGGCTTACTAGTGCAACCCGGCTCGCTGCGGCTCAACAGGTCAGTACCACCTCGGGGTAGCGGGTGGGTCCGTCCAGAGATGCGCATCGCTTACCCACCCGCTACCGAG